>JADFYX010000207.1 GCA_015232795.1 Magnetococcales bacterium | reverse complement strand
GAAAGAAACCGTTATTTTTGAAAAAAGTTTTCCGAAAACAGAAAAGGTTTACGCTTATAACTTTAATGTTTCGATTAAACCTAAAGAGCTGAATATTAAAGACGGGAAAGCTTTGTTAAAAGCGAGGGCTTCCGATTATTCCTGGCGCAATTCGGGAAAAGGAAATTTAACGGAGATAGAAAAGGAGATTGTTATAGATACTACGCCTCCGAGAATAGAGATATTAAGCGGAGCTCATAATATTATTCAGGGAGGAGACGGGGCTGGTTGTGGAGCTTACCGCTCTTTTGGGATTATATTCCAACCCCAAACGCGACCCTAGGTTTCATACTGCAACTGCTGTTTATGTTGGGCAGGCTCATGGCACTCCGGTAGCAGGGGATGATGCCCAAGATTTAAGTATTGTTGACGTTGACAATCTGCCTGATAAGCTGGCCTTTGATCATGGCCTTGTTTTGTCTGACTATCTAAATTTTCGTGGAACAGGACAGGTTGCACCACTTTTTAAGGATTAATTAGTATGGCTTATTTTACCATCTTAAAGAGGCGGTATCTGGTTGTTGCCGGGTTTCTCTTTAGTATATTTTGGCTTGCATATATCACCATAACTCCAAATAGCCAGGCAGCTCTGCCCATGGCAGTAGGTGGTCAAGCTCTGCCGAGTTTAGCTGATATGGTGGAGAAGGCCATTCCAGCGGTGGTAAATATTGCTACTTCCAGCCGCATAAAAGTACAGGAAAACCCTTTGATGAGTGATCCGTTTTTCAGGCGGTTTTTTGATCTAAAAAGAGAGGATAAAAAACAGAAATTCAGAGAGAATAAGAGCCTCGGGTCCGGGGTGATAGTTGATGCTAAGAAGGGGTTGGTATTAACCAATTATCACGTCATTAAAAAAGCCGATAAAATTACTGTTACCCTCAACGATGGTAGGATTGTTAGGGCGGAGATAGTTGGAGTTGATCCTGAAACCGATGTTGGGGTGCTGCGCTTGTTAAACCATAGCGGTTTAACGGCACTGCCTTTGGGTAACTCCAACATTTTACGGGTTGGTGATTTTGCTGTGGCTATTGGCAATCCCTTTGGTCTGGGGCAGACAGTTACATCGGGTATTATCAGTGCGTTGCGGCGTAAGGGTTTAGGGCTTGAGGGGTATGAGGATTTTATCCAGACAGATGCCTCTATTAACCCTGGTAACTCTGGTGGTGCGTTGGTTAATTTGCGTGGTGAGTTGATAGGAATTAACACAGCAATATTGGCTCGCGGTGGTGGTAATGTGGGCATTGGTTTTGCTATTCCCATTGAAATGGCCCAATCCATAATGTCCCAACTGGTGGAGTATGGTGAAGTGCGTCGGGGTTTATTGGGGGTTAGGGCGCAAGATCTCACCGCAGAGCTTGCAGCCGCCTTTGGTTTAAGAATTCGTGAGGGTGCAGTTATTACCCGTGCTGTTATTGGTTCGGCAGCAGATAAAGCGGGTCTTACAGCGGGGGATATTATTATTCAGGCCAATGATCGCAAAATACATGATTCTGCCGATTTACGTAATGTAATAGGGCTTTCACGAATTGGTGAGCGGGTTTCCTTGGTTTATATTCGTAACGGCAAGCGTAAAGAAGTAACGGTTGTGGTGAGAGAGCCAACCAGAGCGAGAATAAATGGTCATGAGATAGATAGGCGGTTTAATGGATCAGTCTTAGAGACTGCAAGCGAAAAGAAAAAGAATGAGGGTGTAGAGGTGATGAGCGTAAAATACGGCTCACTAGCATGGCAGGCTGGTTTACGGGAGAAAGATGTTATTCTTTCGGTAAATCGACTACTGGTGACTAATTTTGAAGAGCTAAAAAACGCAGTTTCAAAAGATAAACGCCAGATGTTGATTAATATTCAGCGGGGTGAAGAAAGGCTGTTTATGCTAGTGCGTTAAAAATTCCATATTACCAAGGGTTGAGGGATGTTATCTCCCTTGGCCCATTGTAATAAAAGATTTTTTTTCTGAATTATATAAGTAAAAAAAGTAAATTTGCCATCTCAAGGAAATAACAGTGGATTTTCTGAATAAAATTAGGACCAGAGCAGTGCTGTTTCCAATCCTGCTATTATGTGTCGTGGTCTTTGCGGCCTCTGCACAAGCTGAGGAGGCCACCACAAACCAACCTGTACTATTATCCCGACATATTTCCCTTGATCTACCAGATTTAAAAATCAACGGCATAGTTAACGTATTTACACTGAACCCATTAACAGGCCAGTTAATAATCACATTCGCCGATGGCGATCCCAGACGTATATTTGATTTAATGTCTGAGAGTTCCGGTCTGTTGCATGGTCTTTCTGCCAAATTACCAATTCAACATATGGTGTTAAAAGATTGTGTTATTGACTTAAGCAGGAAAGGGTTGGATCTAAAGTTTAAAAGCGCGGATATTCCGGCAGGACACATAGAGGATGTTGAAGCTACTATAAGTTTAAATAAAATTTGGAAGGTAAAAAGTGGAAAATTCAGTCTGCAAACTTTTCCATTTTCCGGCCCCCAATGGCAAGAGTTACGGCAACATATGGACATTTTTCCTTTGGGCTATTCCTCATTTAAAGCCAATGGAGAGCAGAAAGTTGGCAATTTTGAGATTTCAAACATATACAGTAAGCAGGTTCAGACAGAAAAATTAAATATATGGCTAGAGCAGCCCAAATTTCGGCAGTTTGATCTTTCTATAAATGGCGAAAAAATAAAAATAGAAGATCCCACCAAGATACCCGATGATACCAAGCTTATAAGACAGATAATGGCCTACGCTGGCAAAGCAGCTCAGGTAGGTGGTATTTTAAACTTTGATAAAATTATGGTTCGGGGTGTGGTGTATAATCAGGAGAGCTTTAAAATCAACCCCGTAAGGTTATCAGCCAAAGAGCTACAGATTTGGGGAACAATCGATGGCAAAAGCCTGCCAAAACCAGGAGCATTAGATATAAATCTAACTGCCAAACGACCGGGGCGAGAAGAAGAAAATTTTTATTGGCACTCCCAGAGAAAGTAGGGAGAAGAGAGTGTGATTTAAGAAATATCCTGGTTATGGCAGCAATTTAATAGCAGCGATTGTAATTCCCGCAACTCCAACCACCCATTTTATAAGGGGTGTTTCCATCTCTGCAATTTTTAGTTCAAGCTCTTTGCTGTCACGTTTGGTCGCTAGCTCATCCAGACGGGCTTCTTGAGCCTCTTTAAGTGCGGAAGATAGCGCGTGAGGCTGTTCGTCGGTAAAGTTACCTGCTTTGAGGGTTTCTACAAATTTAAGAGTATCAAATGTAATTGCTGTCATAGGTCAAACTCCATTTATTTTATCAAAATATCATACCCCATGGTTATTAGGGAAAAACAATTTGTTTATGGTGATGGTCGAATAATATCTTGTTGTGTTACTATATTGATTACAGTAAAGTTATTGTTATTAGGTGTTATTATTGGAAATTTCCAACCTATCTTGTAGCAGCAATCCATCCAATAGATATTTTGTCGCCCAGTTTGGGTATCCAGCTCGCATGTAGCTACCTAGGAGAATGGGGAATGAACCAGCTAGCGCGCCAGTGATGTTGGGGTCGGGGTTATGGGTTTGTTGTAGGGCTTTTAGATAGTTTAATAGGCGATTGCCGGCCTCTTGGTAGGATTTGTCCCCAGTTATTTCATACAGGCGAAATGCAACTATAGCTATCTGTGCACTTCCTGTGAGACACGAGCTTAGGCTTGCTGGTTGCCAGTTGGAGAAGAACCTTGCGGCAAGAAACCCTTTTGGGTTTATGTTTGTTATTATTGGGTTGATACCACGTATAACTGCTTGGATCATATCCTGACGGCCTGCTAAAACGCCAACCTCTAAAAGCCCTTGCAGGGTATAGCCTATGGTATGGGTTAAGGGGTAGTTCTCTTTTGTTAGATCATTGTTGGCAAACCAGCCGTTTTCTTGTTGTTGTTCCATTGCAGCCTGGGCATTTTTTAGGGCAGCATTTATATATTTTTTATCACCCGTTAGTTCGCCAATTTTATATAAAGCCCAACCGCACAGAACATTGTAGGTTTTAATGTTAGCAGCCGATACAAATGCTCCATGGGTTTTAAAATGGCCATCTTCACCAAGATCTTGCAATAAAAAATTGGCGGCTTTATGGGCTGAAGTCAATATGGTTTCATTTTTTATTTGGTTTAATAGGGTGCTATAGCCTTGCAGTACCATACCGGTATTAAAAACCGCGGGCTGCTGTTTGGCTTTTTCACATAGTGCGCCACCCTGCACAGCTCCAGAGGCCATCTGCACCTGGCTTTCCCATACAGCCATGGATTCTGCATGTTTTAGATACTCTTTTACGTTGTATTGCAGGCTATAATCACAAAATGATTGTATTATATAGCCAGTGGTTTCGGGATAGGACTCTTTGAAGCCCATCTGCCTGTTGTTATTTAGGAAATAACCTAAAGATACGCCGTTATCAGGAGTGGCTTTTTGTGCGGTTGATAACCACTTTATCGCCAGATCGGCTCTTTGTCTGCTCTCGCCTTGTATGGGAACAACCCTATTGCCTATATAGTTGAGTTGGTCTTTTATTATAGTTTTGCGAAAATTTGTAGCTTGTTTACCACGTAAATTGGAAATTTTCTCACCAATATCACCCATTGCCCAATAGTTTTGCTTAAGGCTATTACTAGCCATTCTTTGGGTCAAAATAGTGCGTAGTGTTGATATTTTCATATTAAGAACATAAAAATTTAAATATGGAATTGCTATTCATCACTGCTGTTATTCCTTGCAACGGAAATATTATCGTTTAACTTATAGGCTTGTGAAGGAACTATTATATGGTATACCACTGTTGTTGATAAGGAAATTTCTTTTTCTATCAGAAAGTTAGGCAACATTGTTTGAAAACAATCAAAAATCCATG
>JADFYX010000206.1 GCA_015232795.1 Magnetococcales bacterium | reverse complement strand
CAAGTCTAGATCATGCCTTGTCAAAAAATTTAATTGAAAAAGTTCAAGCTTTAAAACCATTTAATATTATTGTTGAAGGTGGTTTTCGTATTGCTCGCAGTGGTTACACTGGTGAAGACGGTTTTGAGATTATTATCCCAAATAACATAGCTATCAGGGTTTGGAATGGGCTGGTTATGGCAGGAGCTTCTCCTGTGGGGTTGGGGGCAAGAGATACTTTGCGTCTGGAGGCTGGCTTAAACCTCTATGGCAAAGATATGGATGAAAAACATAACCCTTTGGAGTCTGGTGTCGCCTGGACTATAAATTGGGAGCCTACCAGTCGAGATTTTATAGGCCGTCCGGCCTTGGAAACTCTACGCAACAGAGCCGACTGCAAAAAACGTGTCGGCCTGATTTTACAAGATAGAGGTGTGCTGCGTGACAAGCAAAATGTTATGCAAGGTGGGGTGAAAATTGGTGAAACCACCAGTGGTGGTTTTTCTCCCACCCTCAAAAAAGGTATTGCATTAGCAAGGGTCAACGGCAATATAGAGTTGGGTGAAGAGTGCCAAGTTGAGGTACGTGGTCGCCATCTGCCAGTAAAAGTTGTACGGCCTGTGTTTGTAAAAAAAGGTCAGCCAGTTTAACCCAGATATTCGGTTGTGAAATTTGGCTAAATTTCCTTAAAAATTAAAACAATAACGGGACTTTAAGATTATGCCTTTTATTCCCCATACCACCCAAGATGTTGAAGCTATGTTGGCAACAATTGGTGTCTCAGCTCTGGACGATCTTTTTTGTGAGATTCCGGCCAATTTACGTTGCGATCCCCCTAAACTTTTACCAGCATTAAATGAGATGGAAATCACCCGTTTAATGGCCCAACGCTCTGCACAAGATGGGGGTATGTTGGGGTTTCTGGGGGCTGGAGCTTATGATCACCATATACCAGCAGCGGTTTGGGAGATAACTACAAGGGGGGAGTACTACTCTGCCTATACCCCATATCAGGCCGAAGCGAGCCAAGGCACACTGCAAGTTATCTATGAATTTCAGAGCATGATAGCTGGTTTAACTGCCATGGAAGTCTCTAACGCATCCCTATATGATGGGGCAAGTGGTGCTGCTGAGGCAGTGTTAATGGCGGTGCGTTGTAGCCGTAAAAAAACTGCCTGTATTGCTATTCCTGCAACTGTTAATCCCCGTACAATTGCTACTATTCGTACATTAATTTCTCAGCAGGGAATTGAGTTGTTAGAGATAGCCTGCACAGCGCAAAATGGTCGTATTGACCCTGCAACTCTTGCCCAATATAACGCCAAAGATATTTTAGCCCTGCTTATTCCCCAGCCCAACTATTTTGGTCTCCTTGAGGATGTTGATCTTCTTACCGACTGGGCTCACGCTCAGGGTGCATTGGTTGTTGGGATAGTTAATCCCCTGGCATTGGGCATATTAAAACCACCGGGAGAGTGGGGGAGCCAAGGTGCTGATATTGCTTGTGGTGAAGGGCAACCATTGGGCATCCCCTTAAGTTCGGGTGGTCCCTATTTTGGTTTTTTTGCCTGTAAGAAACAGTGGTTAAGGCAACTTCCCGGCAGAATTGTAGGTCGGACCCAAGACCGGGAGGGCAAAAGGGGGTTTGTTTTGACTATGCAGGCCAGAGAGCAGCATATTCGTCGCTCCAAGGCGACATCCAACATATGCACAAACCAGGGGTTGATGACCGTTGCTGCCACTATCTATATGGCTATTATGGGGCCAACAGGTTTAGCCAACGTGGCTTATGCCTGTCACGATAATAGCCGTAAATTGCTAGAACAGCTAACAGCAATTCCAGGGGTGGAGAGGCTTCACAGCGGCCATTATTTTCATGAGTTTGTAGTCAAGTTAGATAGAGATGTAGCTAAGGTTTTAGAAGAGCTTTTAGCGGTGGGGATAGTTGGTGGCTTGGCTCTGGCTGATAACTGTATGTTGGTCTGTGTTACAGAGACCAAAACCCAGGCTGACCTGGATAGTTATAAGGCTGCTTTAGCAGATATTATGCTAAGGAGTGACTCATGATGGTTGATAGAATAATATTTGAAGATAGTCAGTCGGGGCGCAGTAACTCCCATCAGTGGCCCAAGCAAAAGGCTGATTGTGATCTGCCACCCTCTTTTTTACGCACCACTCCACCCTCTCTGCCTGAGGTTTCCGAGCTTGAAGTGGTGCGCCATTATACTCTGTTATCCCAGAAAAACTATTCTGTCGATACCCAGTTTTATCCTTTGGGTTCTTGCACCATGAAATATAACCCACGGGCCTGTAATACCCTGGCTATGCTGCCGGGTTTTTTATCACGGCATCCGTTGGAGCCAATCGAGACAGGGCAGGGGGTGCTGGCATCATTGTATGAGTTACAAGAGATGTTGGCCCAGGTGTCCGGTATGGCAGCGGTCTCTCTATCTCCCATGGCTGGAGCCCAAGGGGAGTTTGCTGGTGTGGCGATGATCAAGGCCTATCATCAACATAATGGAGATGTAGAGCGGGTTGAAATGTTGGTTCCCGATGCTGCCCACGGCACCAACCCAGCAACTGCAACTTTGTGTGGCTTTAGGGTTAGAGAGATAGACACAGATAAAAATGGCGACCTGGATTTGGCAAGTTTAAAAGCAGCAGTGGGACCACAAACTGCAGGTTTAATGTTGACCAACCCATCTACCTTAGGGGTATTTGAGAGACAGATAGAAAAGGTTGTAGCAATTGTCCATGCAGCAGGGGGGCTTCTCTATTATGACGGTGCCAACCTAAACGCCATTACAGGTCGCACTCGTCCCGGTGATATGGGGTTTGATGCTATACATATAAATGTCCACAAAACTTTTGCCACCCCCCATGGCGGTGGTGGTCCCGGGGCTGGTCCTGTGGGGGTTTCAGAAAGGCTGAAACCCTTTTTACCAACCCCTATTGTGGCATGTGACCGCTCACGACAAAATAAAAAATACCACTGGTTGTATGTTAATGATTGTCCTAAGAGTATTGGTCAACTATCGGCTTTTATGGGTAATATTGGTGTGCTACTGAGGGCTTACGTATATTTAAGAATGCTGGGTGGCCCAGGTATGCGTCGGGTTGCCGACTATGCCACCTTGAATGCCAACTATCTCTTAGCTAGACTATCAGCTGCTGGATTTAGTGTGGCTTTTCCCAATAGGATGGCAAGCCATGAGTTTATTTTAACCCTAAAACCGGAAGCAGATAACTATAACGTAACAGCATTGGATTTTGCTAAACGGCTGTTGGACTATGGATTTTATGCTCCCACCATCTATTTTCCTATGTTGGTGCCGGAGTGTATGTTGATTGAACCCACTGAGACGGAATCCAAGGGGGAGTTGGACCGTTTTGTCGATGCTATGGTGGCTATTCGTAACGAAGCAATTCATAACCCACGCATGGTTAAAGATGCCCCCCATAATATACCTCTGGCTGGTGTTGGGGTGGGGCGTTTGGACGAGACTCAAGCTGCTCGTAAACCCGATTTAATATGGAATAAGGAATAGAAAGTTATATGAACACAATTATCAGTATTCATGCCCGTGAGATTTTAGACTCTAGAGGCAACCCCACTGTAGAGGTGGATGTGGTTGCAGAAGGTGGAGCTATAGGTCGGGCTGCTGTGCCTTCTGGTGCTTCAACAGGAATAAGAGAGGCATTGGAACTTAGAGATGGAGATAAATCTCGCTATTTGGGTAAAGGTGTCGTAAGGGCTGTAAATGCGGTTAATGGTGAGATTGCCGAGGCCATTATTGGTATGGATGTCACTGAGCAACGGGCAATTGATGCATGTATGATTAAGCTTGACGGCACAGAAGGTAAGTCCCGTTTGGGAGCCAATGCAATTTTGGGTGTCTCCTTAGCGGTTGCCAAAGCCGGGGCAGAAACCACAGGCCAGCCTTTATATCGATATCTCGGTGGGGTAAATGCCCACCTTATGCCTACCCCCATGATGAACATTATCAATGGCGGTGCCCATGCAGATAACAATGTGGATATTCAAGAGTTTATGATTATGCCTGTATCTGCCACCTCCATTGCCGAGGCGGTACGTATGGGGGCAGAGGTTTTTCATCATCTAAAAAAAGTGTTGCAGAAAAAAGGTTTGAATACTGCCGTTGGTGACGAGGGCGGTTTTGCTCCGAACCTTGCCTCTAATGAAGATGCGTTGAAGGTTATTTTAGAAGCGGTCGAAATTTCTGGATATAAAGCAGGTGAGGACATTTTGCTGGCTCTTGATTGTGCCTCTTCAGAATTTTACGATAAAGAAAAGGGGGTCTATAACCTAGCAGGAGAGGGCCGGGTGATGGATGCCGGGGAGTTGGTGGAATATTATAAGGGGCTGTGTGAACGTTATCCTATTATCTCCATTGAAGATGGTTTTAAAGCTTGAACTTTTTCAATTAAATTTTTTGACAAGGCATGATCTAGACTTGCATGGGCCTTGGGACCCTGAACCGCTATTATGGCGAGATCTTTGCGCGCGCGAACTTCAACTCCCAAAGCTGGGGCATGGGCGCGAATCCAGGATATATCTTTTTTGCTGGTCGTGGCATTTACGACAAGGGAAAATAGATTTTCAGCTAGACGGTAGACAATAAGATCATCTGCTATATTGCCCCTATCCGTGAGCATTAACCCGTACATACCCCGCCCCGGTTGGCCTGGTTCTACAACTGGCATGCGTGCTACATCACAGGCTAATATCCTCTGCAAAAGAGCCTGGCTACCTTCACCATAAAGATCAATAACACCCATATGAGAGACATCAAACAGACCACAACCGCTACGCACTACATTATGTTCTTGCAATTGAGAACCATAGTGGAGAGGCATATCCCAGCCAAAAAAATCCGCCATCTTAGCTCCACAAGCTACATGCACACTATGCAGTGGTGTCTGTTGCATAATTCACCCCTTTCGCACTTCATCCAGCCGTTTTAAAATGG
>JADFYX010000205.1 GCA_015232795.1 Magnetococcales bacterium | reverse complement strand
AACAAATCTGTCTCTCCACAAAAGCTGCAAAAAATGCAGAATTTATTTTCTTAACCTCCAACACGCATATAACCAACCAAATACTTTCCAAATATTCAGCTTTAAATAGGGCTGGCAGCCAGTTAATTTGGTCTGCAAGCTCTTGGGGCCAAAGATGCTTTTTGTTGCTAATTACAGATAGTTCTGCACCAGCATTTAAAAGAATTTCACCCTTGGTTATGGCCTCTTGGTTCTCTCCCAACATAAGACAAGGACGTTTTGTCAAGTTTATAAATTGCGGTATAACTGATAAGTTCATGGGCTATAATTCACTTTAAAAAAATTTGAGAATATCAGTATATCCTGATATATAATGAACCAGTGAACGACACTATACCACATATTAAACTAGATGTTAGAGGTTTGGCAGCTCCAGAACCAATGGTTCGCATTCTTGAAGCAACTGCGACCTTGCAACCAGGGGGAGTTTTAACTGTCACCCATAACAGGGTTCCTACCTTAATCTACCCCCGTTTAGCTGAACGTGGCTTGAGTGTAGATACAGTTGAGGCAGAAGATGGGGTGGTTGTTTTGACCATTAAACGTCCAAAGAAATCCGGATAACCAGCCATGACCGAAGAAGAAATTGTAAAAAAAATTGGGGAACTCACTCGTAGTTATTACCAGGATGATCAATATTCCTGTGCTGAAGCAATAATTAAAGCTTTTGCAGAGGTTTTTGCCCCAGAAAAGTTTGATTCCAAACTCGTTGCAAGTTTAGCAACTCCTTTTAACGGTGGTTTTTCTGAGATGCAGCATACCTGTGGGGTTTTAACCGCTGGCATGATGGCTATTGGCTTGGTAGCAGGAAGGAGTGAGCCGGGAGATGAAGATGCCAAAGAGGAGGCATATACCCTAACTCAAATCTATTATCAGCGTTATATGGAGGCCATGGGGACCGACTCATGTAAAGAGTTGTTAACACGCTGGAAAGATCAGGGTGAGAGTAAATGTCACTGTAAAGACCATACTGTTAAAATGAGTGAACTGTTGGCTAAAACCATATTACAACTGGAATTTCATGATTTAGAATTAGATGATGTTGCCTGATTTTAAGTTATTATCTCATTAACAATTTGGTTTACAAAGGAATCTTTCCAAGGTTTGTTATATATAATTTTAAAATGGGAAATAAATATAAATTCCTTTGTGTATCAAAGAGTAAGTTGTGTATCTAAGAATTAATGAAATAACCTTGCCAGAACTCTGCCTTGTTTTGGTGGGTGTGTAGTTATATACTCCTGATTTGACAAACACTTGTCCTGAATTGACGTTCACTTTTGTTCAATTTTTTTTAGGATTATATCTCAATGGCCCTCATCGCTAAAAAGAAACCGGGAAATGATACCAATACAAGTGCAGGTACTGGCAACAAAAAACCAACCTTAGTACATCCACCACTAAAGGCTGGTCGTATTCTTGCCATATCCAATCTTTTCTGCCCAATTTTGATGAGCACCCAAGGGTTGTCATGCGACATCACCTATAATAAAGAGGAAAAATCTTACAAGGTAATTCTTCGTTCCAAAGGAAAACTCGTATCCGAAGAGGTTATAGATCCCACTGATCGCAAAAAAAAGGCGGTCACAGATTTTATGTTCAAAGGTTTGTTGGGTATCCATCTTCACCCTTCGGGCTTGTTGCTAACCTTGGACCCTGAAGAGGATCTGAGTGGTCAAATTAGAAAAAGCCAACCACCTGCCGAAATAAAATCTGGGGCAGCACCAGATGATGATATTGATAAACTTCGCTTTACTACCGTTGATTTAGAAGAGTGCACAGATGAAAATCCACTTCTTATCTCTCCCAATATTGGAAAATTTCATTTTTTAGTAAAACCTGTAGCTGGTTCCGGAGGACAATGGGGGCTTCATTTATCTAATGCTAAAGGGTTTGTTAGAGAAGACAGCCCTGTGGTTGCTGTTCTTGAAAACAATGCTAACGTGTTAATTGACAGACAATTTTTCACTAGTCGTACCTCTGGTGAAGGGGGGCTGGATGCTCGCAGTTGGAACAAATCTGTTCCAGATCCTGTCATCATGCATTTACAGGTAGATGAACATAACCAGTTAACAATAGAAGAGATGTATACCGCTTCTGGTATCTCTTTGATTGCAGAAGAATACGATACAATATCCTTGGGTATCCCTGGATTGGGCAGCCAAGAGCGTGATGACGAGTTTAAGAAAAAATTTGCTGATATACTTGTTTCCATAAAAAAAGCTACTCTTAGCGAGGGTGGTGAGCGGGAGATAGAACACAACCTGCAAGCAGAAAGACAGCGGGTTATCGAGGAGGCTTCCCAAGCTATCCAGAAACGTAACGATGATGGTATATCAAAACTTGCTCTGGAGTTGGCAATAAAAGAGGTTTTAGCTCCATTTTATAGTGAGGGTGGGGGAGACCTCGTTACCCATGACACTATCGCACTGCTAAACGCAGTCACAGGTGAGATTATCGGCTGGCTAGAGGCTGATACCAGTCGCGCTCTTGCCGTGGCTGCTTCTGAAAGAGCCATTGAACATTCTGCCGACTCTCTACCTTGGGAGGGTATTGGCGAAGTTATGTCTCTGGAGTTACCAGAGGTACAGGCAAATACAAAAGGCGGGCAGAATGCCCTTTTTGGTGATTTGGTTGCCCATGCTAAAAAATATCTAACTAGCAAAATTTATGTAAAACAGATCAGACAACTATCTAAGGATCTGAAGGCCAGTTCCGAACCTGAAGAACAGCAGGAGTATGTACGACAGTTTGATGCTCTTGTGCTTGAAATGGTCTCAGGTACTTTTGAGAGAACTCTAGTCCGTATTGCTGTTCAGGGCTATCTTGTTAATACAGAAAAAGAGCGTCGTGAAGCCTTAAATTATGATACCAGACACATTGGTGCCATTGAGATAACCAACAACGATATAAGCACAATATTAAAAAGATATGATAGCTATGCACAGTTCATGGAACGGGGTTTTGCTGAACGTTTAGCAAAACCACTGGATAATCTCATTTCAGATTTTCAACACGGCACCAACTCTGAAGAGGAGAGCAGTCTATCCACATCAGCATTTGTCACCTACATGGTTGCCTTACGCGCTTCAGGGGGCAAGGTAAGTGCAAGCGGTGATGTTGCTTCTCCTTCAGTATCCAGCCTTCAGGGCATTCCTGATGCAATTCCCGATATATCTGTTGCACAGACTGAACCTGGTGAACCAATAGCTTGTGTTAGGGTTATCCATCGTGAAGGTGAGTTATTAGAGGCAGAGTTTCAACTGGCTGCCCGCTCTGACGATGTTCCCGAAGGTGTTCCCAACGGTTTGTGGTATGGCTTTCAAGATTTAGCCATGTTTATCATGAAATATCATTTAACTGGTGATGTGAAACGTTCTAAAGATCCTGCACAAGGTAAAGCTCTGGTTTTAGCTTTTTCTATCATTCTTTTACGTAAAGTAGCCAATTTTTTTCGTGATCTAAAAGGCCTGCCTACTTCTGAAGAGTGGGAAGATGTTGGTGAAGTTATAGGTACATCAAAAGGCATGTTAGAGGTTGTTCCAGGTAGCAACCCTGAAGATGAGTTTTTGGATATTCACCGTAGGCCGTCATCCGTATCAGAACCGCCTCTTAACATCCGTCATGAACTCCGCGGAGTGATTGCTGAGTTGGAAAGAGAGGGGACTGTGGATATGGGTATCTACCTCTTCAAGAAAAAAATGCGCTCTTTTGCCATGACAGGTACTGGTGGCAAGGGGCCAAAGGTTCTTTTGCCAATTAAAATGCTTGCCAAAGATGGTATGCTTTTAATGCGGTCAAAATTTAACGATGAAGTTTTTGAAAAAGCAATTCGTGTTATCAAAAAAGAGGAGGAGGGTGAGCAAGGGGTAGATGATCCATTTGGCTTGGTAATTAAAAAATCTGTCAAAAGATTGAGTAAAAGGGCGATCTATGAACTGGTTCACGGGTTATCCTTCTTCAAACAGTTTTCGGTATATGAAAAAACCAAGATATCTGACTTCGATTCAAGCTTTACTATCTATCATAAGGGTGATGTTATTTTACGTGAAGAGAGCCAGGATATCGCTTTCTTTATCGTTATCAAAGGCCATGTGCGGGCTGTTAAAGGTGGTTCTGATTTAAAAAAATATAGTCCTGGAGATATGTTTGGTGAAATGGCTTTCTTAACCAACAGTCCTCAGATAATGTCTGTTGAAGCTTTAACCAATGTGTTGGTTCTGCGTTTGGATAAGGATATGTTCTCACAGCTTGGTCCTGAGAGTCGGGAGAAATTTAAACACCACATTATCGACCGCCAGGTAAGAAGCATTGCAGAGGCCACCAATCAAATGCAGAAAAAAATGCAGAGTGATGGTGGTTCCAAAACCTTTATACCCGCACCACCTCCAACCCATACCGATTTAGATGGTGAAGTTGCTCAGATTTCTCGTGAAGAAGCTATTGCCATGGTAGATAATTTGAGCTTTTTTGATCAGTTTTCAGTTTTTGAAAAGCGGCGTATGATTGCCTTTTTTACTAGCTTCCGTAGTTATAAAGCAAACAGCGAAATCATTCGTGAAGGGATGACAGATACTTCATTTTTTATCCTTATTAATGGTGAAGTGCAGGTTATCAAAGGAGAAGCGGTAATTGTTGAATTCTCCTCCGGTGAGTTTTTTGGTGAGATGGCTTTTCTTATCAACGAGGCTAGAACTTCCAGTGTTCGCAGTAAAGGTGAGGTGTTGGCTTTGCGACTTGATCCAAAATTAACAGAAAAACTTGGACCAGAAATCAGAGAAAAAATTCAGGACCAATTTATCTATAAATTGACAGACCGTCTTGTTGCTACAATTGATTTAATGAGTAAGACATAAATTGTTAATATGCTCTTGGTCAACAAAAACGCAAAAAGAATTCACGTTTTTTATAATGGGCTAAATCAGAGCAAAGGCTTGGACC
>JADFYX010000204.1 GCA_015232795.1 Magnetococcales bacterium | reverse complement strand
GCGATTTCCCCTGATACACCAGATAAACCAATATCTTACGCCATGCACGCACCGCCAACTGCCGAATCTAGGTTGAAACCTTTACCAAAATGACGTTGCGTTCGTGCGTTGTGCAGTTTATCCTTGGCTTTTGTTAACTTACTTATTGCCATAGTAGGTAACTTGCTTTTCCCAAGGGTTAAAACCCCAAAAACGGGGTTTTAACCCTTGGGAAATTGATATACTCGCCGGGACTTTTTTTTCCGGCTTTAAAGCAAAAACAAAACCTTGGGCGCTGCCCAAACCCGCTGGGGACCATAATGGTCCCCAGACCCCTGTAGTCGTTTTTTTTCTGGACCCTTTATTTATGAATGCACTATTTTTCGCCCTCGTATCCATCGCCTTTATAACCACCGCAGCCCGGCAAATAAACTGGACCCCCATTCCCGACACCGACTCCCCCATGCAAGCCCTGACCCTAGGAATGGTTAATACCGCCGAATCCTCCGTAACCCTCGCAATCGGCTTGGTAGGTGTAATGGCCCTGTTTCTCGGCCTGATGAAAGTAGCCGAAAAAGGCGGTCTGTTAAAAATACTAGCTCGTCTAATCCGTCCCTTAATGGTCTGGCTGTTTCCCGAAGTACCAGCCGATCACCCTGCAATGGGTGCAATGATCCTAAACATGGCTGCAAACGCCCTAGGACTAGGTAACGCCGCAACCCCCTTCGGCATTCGCGCCATGAAAGAGCTCGACCGCCTAAACCCAAACCCCGGCACAGCAACCAATGCAATGGCCCTGTTTTTAGCAATCAATACGTCGTCTGTAACCCTGCTGCCAACTGGTGTAATAGCAATAAGAGCCTCCGCTGGCTCCATAGATCCCGCAGCTATCCTCCCAACAACCCTGTTCGCAACCTTCTGCTCGACAATAGTCGCAGTACTTGCCGTAAAATCATACCAACGCTTCTTTCCAATAGAAGGCAATAATCAAGCAATAAAAGAAACACCAAAAGAAGAAAACCAAGAAGAGATAGAAACCTTTAGCGGATACCCAACATGGATATCTCTATTGGTTCTAGCAGCAGTAATAGGCTTCATACCCCTGACAATACTATACGGCAAAGCAATATCACCATGGGTCATCCCATCCCTCATGATCCTAATGCTAGGCTTCGGCTATATAAAAAAAGTACCAGTCTACGAAGCCTTCGTAGAAGGTGCCAAAGATGGCTTCGACGTAGCAGTACGCATAATCCCCTACCTGGTAGCAATACTGGTAGCTGTTGGTATGTTTAGATCTTCCGGGGCAATGGGTTATCTGGTGGACGCCATAGGCTCTTTCACATCTAAAGTAGGTATGCCAGCCGAAGCACTACCAATGGCATTGCTAAGACCTCTATCAGGCTCAGGAGCTTACGGTCTTATGGCATCCATAATTCAAGATCCCAATATAGGCCCAGACTCATACACCGGGCTGTTGGTCAGCACCCTGCAAGGATCAACAGAAACAACATTCTATGTGCTTGCAGTATACTTCGGGGCCGTACGAGTACGCAGAGTACGCCATGCCCTTGCAGCAGCCCTAACCGCAGACTTGGCAGGAATAATCGCAGCAGTATTTATCTGCTCAATACTATTTACCTAAGGAGGAAAATGATGGCTGGTAATTCATATCCTTTTAACCCTGCTGATGCCGAAGAGCTAATCGCACAGTGGCAAAGTAAAAATAGAATAGCCCCCCAACTATCCGGCAAAGATCTAATGGGGCGTATAGCAGGGGAGGGACTTGGAGAGCCAGAGGAAGCTGATTATCTAATGCTCGGCCTTTCCTCGTTACATATACTTAAACGCAGAAAATTTGTACGCTATTTTCGCTCTGCTAACGTTTATGTCTGGAAACGGGCTGTAATGCTCTGTATGCCAGGCAGGGTTGAACAAGTTATGGATGGAGTTGAAGGACTGCTGCAAGCAGCAGGGGGTAGTAGTGATGATATCAGTCGGCAAATTCGTTTGGACCTCATGTTATATGACGAACTCGTCGATAACTTTAAGGAGGAGGGGTTCCTAAGCGTTGCATTGCACATCGTCCAACGACTTTCCGGCGATGTTGAAAAACACCCGAAAAACCTCGTAACTGCGGTAAACTATGCCGATCATCTAGATAGAAAATATCAAAGCTACCAAAATCTGTTATAAAAAAAACTGTACTTGATTATTTACCCTCTTCCATCAACTCTGGTAAAAATATGCTTACTTGTTCCAAAGTCTCCGGGCGTGACATGCCAAATACCAACCTGTGATCATACAGTATCCTCAGCAACAACCGATCCTGAGAAGTTAGCTCGTTATACTTTCCCCTGTCTCTAAAAATAGAATCACCAACTAAATTAGAATCGTTTGGCAGCCCCAATATTTGCGAAATCTCCTCAACCACACAAGCTCTCGCATACCTATGAGAAATATGGTCCGGTATAACAACAATCGCTGCTCTTATCTCAAAACGCCGAGTAAAAAATTTAGCAAAACAGGTTGCCTCTTTTAGCAATATATCCAACTCATGGGGGCGATCCTTGAAATATTTGCCCAACTTTTTTTTGATGTTATGCAAAGGCTCATAAAAAACAATTACATTCACTTTTTTTCTGTTGAAATTTTTAGGCAATGTATGGTTTTTTTTCATGCTGTGGGAATAATATAGCCCTACAGGATGGCTGGTTATGGAGGTTAAATCAGCGGTAAACTGCTTTATTTCATCCTCTAAATAGCTGGGATATTTTCCTTGCAGACCTATGCGAACAGGATCGACCCATTTTCTTAATCCCTTCCAGGTTTTGTTCTGATATTCGCTGCCAAAGGCTATGATTTCAAAATTTCTTAGTATTGTTTCTTGGTTTAACTCGGTACTTCGGGCTGTTGTGGGTAACAATAGTAGAAGCATTATTAACAAAATTGGGGATCTTTTTTGCATTTTGGCTTTGCTCCTAAACTATAATTATTTGTTTTAGTTTGATGTAGGGCTTTGCCCTACGACCCACAAGGGCGATAATCGCCCTTGACCCGTAATTATACAAGACAAAAAAAGACCGCCTTTTTTTGGGGCGGTCTTTTTTTTTTATTTTAATCTTTCGCAGCCCGTTTGGTTTTCTTACGTTCATGCTCTTTTAGTAATCTTTTTCTCAACCTGATACTCATCGGTGTTACCTCCACCAACTCATCGTCATCAATAAACTCCAACGCTTGCTCCAAAGAAAACCTGATAGGTGGAGTTAACGAGATGGATTCGTCAGTACCAGAAGCGCGGATGTTCGTAAGTTGCTTGGCCTTCAAAGGGTTAACCACAAGATCATCGTTACGATTGTTAATGCCGATAATCATACCCTCATAAACCGGCTCACCAGATCCAATTAAATGCCTGCCACGATCCTGTAGGTTCCAAAGGGCAAATGCCACCGATTTACCAGACTCTTTGGCTATAAGTACGCCGTTCTTGCGTTGACCTATAACCAGAGGCACTTTAGGGCCATATTTTTCAAACACGTGATACATCAAGCCAGTACCAGAGGTCATGGTTCTAAAGTCGGTTTGAAAACCTATTAAACCCCGAGCTGGAATTTCATAATCCAACCTTACCCTGCCTTTACCGTCAGGAACCATATCCTTTAAATCACCACGCCTCTCCCCCAAAGCCTCCATTACCGAACCCTGGTGGATATCTTCAACATCTACTGTTAACTGCTCGTAAGGCTCCATCTCCTTGCCGTCAACTACGGATATAATAGCCTCTGGACGTGATACTCCTAGCTCAAATCCCTCCCTCCGCATGGTTTCAATTAAAATACCAAGGTGCAACTCACCCCGGCCTGAAACCCGAAATTTATCAGGATCTTCTGTCTCTTCAACCCGCAAAGCAACATTATGTTCCGCCTCTCTATACAGGCGTTCTCTAATCTGCCTTGATGTAACAAACTTGCCCTCTTTACCCGCCAAAGGTGAATTGTTCACCTGAAACGTCATGGTAATTGTAGGTTCGTCAACTGTTAAAACCTCTAAAGGCTCTTCACAATCTGGATGGCAAATCGTGTCCGAAATACCCAGCTTTTCAATACCCGTAAAAGCAATAATCTCTCCCGCTGTTGCAGTTTGGGTCTCTACCTTATCCAGCCCCAAAAAGCCAAAAATCTGTAACATTCTGGCACTGCGGGATTTACCCTCAGCGTTAATAACAGAAACCATGGTGTTGGCTTTAATAGAACCACGTTGGACTCGGCCTACACCAATCAACCCGGTAAAGCTGTTATAGTCCAGCGAAGAAATCCGCATCTGAAACGGTCCGTCCGGGTCCACGTCTGGATGGGAAACATGAGAGACAATGGTCTCAAACAGAGGGGTCATGTCGTCGTTTGGTGCTTTTAAGTCAGTTGTCGCTGTTCCAGTTAAGGCTGAAGCGTATATCACCGGAAAATCTAGCTGCTCGTCAGTTGCACCCAAACGATCAAATAGATCAAAAGTCTGCTCCATAACCCAGTCTGGTCTTGCCCCATCACGGTCGATTTTGTTAATAACTACAATAGGCTTATAACCCAATGCAAACGCCTTTTGCGTTACAAAACGGGTCTGGGGCATTGGCCCCTCAACCGCATCAACCAACAGCAGTACCGAGTCAACCATAGACAAAACCCGCTCTACCTCACCACCAAAATCTGCATGGCCTGGGGTGTCAACAATGTTAATGCGGTAGCCGTTCCAATCGATAGCGGTATTTTTTGAGGTGATGGTAATACCGCGCTCTTTCTCTAATGCGTTGGAATCCATGACCCGTTCTTGGGCTTTGCCACGAGTTTGCAAAGTACCAGATTGTCTCAGAAGTTTATCTACCAGTGTGGTTTTGCCATGATCTACATGTGCAATAATGGCAATATTTCTTAGTTTACGAATCACGATGTCCAACCTTGTCCTAAATAGAGTAATATATTTTTACCAAAAAAAATTAATAACCCTCAAAACT
>JADFYX010000203.1 GCA_015232795.1 Magnetococcales bacterium | reverse complement strand
TGTATTCCCAGGAACTGAATATCGAATGATTTTTAAACAGGTGTCATCGCAAAATCTGTGAGGTCAGGAGTTCTGAATTTAAACTTGAATTCAAGGTTTTGCCTTTGTTTTTAAGCCTTTTAAATAAAAAGCGTGGGGGTTTGGGGCCTGCAAGGCCTCCCAAGGTTTTGCTTTTGACTACGCAAGCAATTTAAACTTGAATTCAAGGTTTTGCCTTTGCTTTTAAGTATTTGTATTCAAAAGCGTGGGGGTTTGGGGGGCTGCAAGCCCTCCCAAGGTTTTGCCTTTGATTTTTATGCAATTAATAAATAGGAACAACTATGTACTAAAAACTCATCCCTAAGGGATAATGCACTTGACCACAACCCCAATCCGAATATTGTTTGATATTGTCCATCCTGCCCATGTGCATTTTTATAAGCATATGATTGCTGCTTTGGAAAAAAAAGGGGCGCAAACAACCATCGTTGCTCGAGAAAAAGATGTAACTTTGGCACTGTTGAAAGCCTATGATCTGCCTTTTATTTCTGTTGGTAAATCTGAGAAAAAAAATATTTTCAATCAGGGTAAAGAGCTTCTCTACCGGGATTGGAAAATATGGCGGTTGGCCAGGGATTTTCGCCCAGATGTTATCTGTACCCGCTCTCCTGCGGGAGTTCATGTGGCGCGGATTTCAGGGGCTGTTGGTATTTTTGATACTGATGATGGCCCTGCTGCTGGTATCCATTATCATGCGGCAGCATCCTTTGCGCATATAATTACCACCCCTGCTTGCATCAGCGAAAATTACGGTAAAAAACATATCAAATATCCTGGTTACAAGCAGTCGGCCTACCTTCATCCCGACCATTTCACCCCGGACCCCCAGATAAAAAAAATGTTGGGAGTAGGGGATACTGAACCATATTTTTTGCTCCGTTTTGTGGATATGGTGGCAAGTCACGACCATGGTGAAACCGGGCTATCTTTGCCAGCACGGCGTAAGCTGATTAATAAATTAAAAGCCCATGGGCGGGTGTTTGTAACTACCGAGGGGGTTATTCCTGAAGAGTGGCAAGATCTCCAGGTTCACATACCACCACATCGTATGCACGATGCCCTGGCTTTTGCTGCCATGCAGATTGGAGACAGTCAAACCATGGCTGCTGAATCTGCCTTTGTTGGCACACCAAGTTTGCGAGTTTCTACCTTTAAAGGTCGCCTTACATATTTAGAAGAGTTGGAGCATCGCTACCATCTTACCAGCTCTTTTTTGCCTACACAGACAGATAAATTTTTTACCACCCTGGATAGTTGGCTGGATAATTCGTCACAGCTAAAAAAGATGGTTGCTGGTCATAAGCAACTTTTTGCAGAGACACAAAATATCACCACATGGTATGTGGATTATATTCTTGAGATGGGTAAAAAAAATCGCTCATAACGGTGGTGCAACATCCTGGCTAGGAGAATTGTACCCCGTACATCTCCGCCCAGCGGATCACATTTACCCAACGCCATACTTGCCTGCTAAAAGGTCTCCTACCATTTTGTATTTGCTGCCAATTTTTTTGCAACTCTGACTGATTAAAGAGGGGTATCTCTTTTGTACTATTGGAACCTAGAGTCTCTTCAACCAAATCGTTCATATGTACCATCCAACTCTGCTCTGGGGTGGTAAAGCCCACTTTATCCCTGCGGTTGAAAACTGATTGGGGAATCATACCGCCCATGGCTTCACGAAATACCACTTTGGAATTTGCTTCTCCATCAATAAGGTACTCTTCGGGTAGGGAAAAAAGAAAATCTACTATTTTTTGGTTTAAAAAAGGGACGCGGCTTTCAATGGAAAAAGCCATGGAGTTACGATCCTGAAACCGCAACAGCTTGGGGAGGCCAGTCGTGGTTAAGGTCTGTAATAACTGCTCTCGCAGGGCTTCATCTGCTTGGCTACTTCTGGTGGTCTGCATAACCACGCCGCGGTTTGCAAACCAGTCGCTGTTCATCCATTTTGCCACCAGTGGTTTGCCTATTAAACGTCTTGGCAAAGTATGCATATTTCTAGGCAGAAGAAACTCACCTGTAAAATTAAATATCTGCATACCCACACCGGGACGATTTTTGGCTTTCAAGGCAAACCGCCCTGCATCTATATATCTACCTTGGCGCACTAGTGAAGTAACTCTCGCCCCTAAATAATAGAGATATCCAGCCAATATTTCATCAGCTCCCTGACCGTCAAGTACCACCTTTATGCCGTGTTGGGAAATAAGTTTATAAACACGGTATTGGGCATACATACTGGTACTGAAAACTGGCTCTCCATGACACCTTATTAAATGGTCGATATCTTGGGCAAACTCCTCTGGTTTAGGGGTAACTTTAAAATTACCTACACCTGCTGCTTGCACTACGTCATCAACCCATCTCTCTTCATTTATACCTGCCTCGTTAGCGATAAAGCTGAAGGTAGCAAAGCGAGTTCCTTCTCCCATAGCCTTGCCCATAGCCATGACTATAGCGGTAGAATCGAGACCACCTGATAGTGCTGCTGCCACTGGAACATCACTTCTGATATGCAGGGCAATGCTCTCTAAAAATAGTTCGCGCAATCTTACAACTGCATCGTTAAAAGAGAGACCATCACTAGCTGTTAGAGTTGGTTGCCAATACTGTTTAAATGATAAATTTGTAGGGTCATTCAGAGAGATAGTTAATGTCTGCCCTGCTGGCAGTTGCTGTATATTGGAGAAGAGAGTTTTACCGGGACGGTGGTCGGACGCACCAAAGATAAAATAGTCATACAAAGCTTGAGAATCTGCATCTCTTTTTACGCCGGGATAGAGCAATATAGTCGGTATCTCAGAGGCAAAAATAAAGGTACCGTCTACCAATGTATAGTAGAGGGGTTTAATTCCAAAACCATCTCTTGCCAAAAACATGCTGTTGTTTTTTTTATCAAAAATTGCAAAGGCAAACATACCCACAAAACGGCTAACAGCCTCTGCACCCCAAAAGGCATAAGCAGCTAAAACAACCTCAGTATCGGATGTGGATATAAATTCGTGGCCCTTTTTTGCAAGCTCTGCCCGTATCTCCTTAAAATTATAAATCTCACCATTCAAGACTATAAAAAAACGTCCGTTTTCTCTAGACATTGGTTGCCAGCCTGTTTGGGAAAGATCCAAGATGGCAAGACGGCAATGGAGCATCATTACTTGGGGCGGAAAGTTAGCTGCTGGCAGATGTCCAGTGGCAATGTTGTCATTAGAGGCAAGCAGCCAGCCGTGATCGTCAGGGCCACGATGTTTCATGGATGCGATCATCTCAGCACACAAATGGTCTACAGGACCGATCCGTCTATTTGTTACCAGCCCTGCAATACCGCACATATGGTCTGTTTTCCTTGTTTAGAATGTTGTGCAACATCCTGGCTAGGTTTGTAATTTGTTTAAGTTAGGTTTTGCGTTTTTGCCCCAATATTCCTGTTTGATAGTCATGCTCTCGCAATATCTCAAACCCTGCCTCGTTAAACCACTGCTTTAAAGTAGAACGGGAATATTTATAACGGTATTTTGGGGATAATACATCAAACCAGATCATACGCAGTGCACCATGTTTACCCCATCTATCAGAGATATTGCGAACGGTTGCACTGTTACCCAAAGGGGGAATTAAAATAGCCAAAAGTTGCACCAGCCAAACCGCTGGCAGAGTTAAAGCTGCAAAAAAATGGCTTAAATTCATGATTACACCGTGAGACCAACTGCGCAGGCCAAAAATCTCTAAAACATCGCGCACAGCAACAATGGGGCTAAAGTGGTCGCCGTAAACCCATATGTAAAGTTTACCTTCAGGTTTTACACATTTTGCCAAAGCTTCAAAACCTGCCTTGGGGTCTGGTGTGTGATGAATTACCCCAGAAGACCAGACCAGATCAAAGCTTTCAGGTTTAAGCTGATGGTCAAGAATATTGCAGAGAAAAATCCCTAAATTTTGTTGTGAATGTTGATGGTGATAAGCGGAAAAAAGGGCAGTGTTTATATCTATTCCCACCATATGTTTGGGGCCGAGCTTGGCAATTCCCGCTGTTAAACTGGCAGGGCCACAGCCACCATCTAAAATAGTTTTGCCTTTGATGGACTCTTTGCTCTCCTGGGTAGCGGTAAAAAAATAATCAATCTCCTGCTCAATGGAATAACCAAAGCGGGATTCAGCCTCAATTTTTCCTTCAAGGTGTGTACCCCATTCAAAACCAAAAGATTTGGCAGTATCGCTATCAATAACATTTTTGTCTGCTAAAACAGGCACACCCATGAGAATATCAACAGGGGTAGCTAATGGCTCAGAAATGCTGACTATCTTACCGTTTATAATTTCACCATCTTTTTCATCATCACTGATAATATTGTGGGGGGATGGCAATCTTTCATCAGCAATGAACTGTAACATCCACTGTTTCACAAATACTCTCCTTATTATTTTGTTTTTAACTCACCCAAGGGAGTTGTGAAGGTTTTACCCACAATAGGTACGGCAATTGTAACATTGCCAGATGTTGGTGTTTCCCACTCTAAAAACTCAAAAATTTGTACAGCTTGTCCACCATTATAGCGATTATCACGGTTGGAAGATGTGGGAATCTCTTTTAAAAGGCGAAATTCACTACTTGTTAAATAGTCCCGTAAAATACCGTGTATGGGGATACCCATCAGTTCATTTTTTTCTACAATAAGATATCTTACCCCATATTTAAGCAGAATATTTTTTATATCTTTTGTCGAATGGGCAAGAGTTGTCACATTTGTAGTGGTGGGGTTCATCGGTGCAAGTGATAAAACTTTATCAGCACGAATAATCCAGAATTTACGCTCAGGATCTTTTTGGCGCATAGAGTATATAAAATGGGCGTTGATGTATGAATCAATCATCACCACAGGAGACTCACTATTTTGTAAAACATAATCAGCAGCAGCAGGCATGCCGACCACCTCTCTTGGTAACTTGGCAAAAGATTGC
>JADFYX010000202.1 GCA_015232795.1 Magnetococcales bacterium | reverse complement strand
ATAAGACTTTCCCCTGATATGCCAGGTGAATCAATAGCTTGCGTCAGGTGCGTGGCGACAACTGCCGAATCTAGGTTCAATAATCTCTAAGTTATAGTGACTGTAATTTTTGCCCCAAGGGCATGAACAATACGCTGAAGTAGATCTACTCCAACAGAGACATTACCCCGTTCAATACGGGAGATTACCGTTTGATCGGTATGTACTCTCTTTGCGAAGGAGGCTTGCGTTAGCTGTGTAAGAAAACGTACAAAACATGCTCGAACCTTGGGTGAGTGGTGACACAAATAAAAAGGGTCTAGACAGTGAACCTATCTAAACCCTTTTTATAATGGTGAGCCGTGTTGGATTTGAACCAACGGCCCGCTGATTAAAAGTCATAATTATACAGTTTCTCTATATTTCTCCATAATACCATTTAATGCTTTATTATATTGTTTTACTTGAATTAAATCTTTAAGATGTTAACATCTAATTGCGTTATGTTTCGTCATGAAACTCCTCTTCGTGCTTACCTAATGCTTACCTGAAAAACTGCTGATCATGTAAATTTGACCCACTGACTAAAAACAAAAAATGAGACTATTTTTACAATTCAGAAAAATATTATCAGAAGGTCAAAAAGTGATATCAGCAAGTCTCAAAGCATTTTCAGCAGGTCAAACCCAGTGTCAGCAGGCCCAACAAAATTGAGCTTAGGACAAGAAATTAGGTAAGCAGCACAGGTAAGCAACCAGTTATAGCACAAGACATCAACAGGCTAAAAAAGGTCAAACACATGAAGATTAAATTCACCAAACGTTCTGTAGAGTCGATAACACCACCAAAAGAAGGGGATAAGGATATTGTAGTCTGGGATGCTGAACTACCTGGATTTGGATTGCGGGTTAAACCGTCCGGGGTTAGAAGTTATGTGATTCAATACCGGGTTGCTGGTAGGTCTCGCCGTTTGACGCTGGGAAAACATGGAGTAATAACGGCTGACACTGCAAGAAAAATGGCTCGTGCTGAAATGGGTGGTGTGGCCCGTGGGGATGATCCAGCCAAAGAGAGAAAAAACAAACGACAAGCCCCTACTGTTGAAAAATTAGCTTTTGATTATATGGAACGTCACGCTCTACCAAATAAACGCCCATCTTCTATCCGTAATGATAGATCAATGTTGGAGCAAACTATCACTCCACGTTTAGGAGTTATGAAAGTTTCTGAAGTCTCAAGGCGGGATGTGGAATCATTACTGCTTACACTAAAGGAGACTCCATATAAAGCAAATCGTGTACGCTCCCTACTCTCAAAAATGTTCTCTTTGGCTGTAGCTTGGGAATGGCGAGAAGACAACCCGGTATTAGGTGTACCAAAATTTCAAGAGGAAAAACGAGACCGTTGGTTAAAAGAGGATGAATTAGACCAACTTTTTGCAGTTCTAGCAAAACACCCTAACCAGCAAGCAGCTAACGCAGTTCGTTTATTAATTCTTACTGGAGCAAGAAAAAACGAGGCTTTTTCTGCAACATGGGACCAATTTGATTTTGAAAGAAACGTCTGGACCAAACCAGCCCATACCACAAAGCAAAAAAGGGTTGAGCATGTACCACTGTCTCAACAGGCAGCAGAGCTACTACTAAACATCAAACATTCATCAACCACCGATTCACCATTTGTGTTTCCAGGGCGGTTTCCTGGTAAACCACTAAATGATATTAAAAAGTTTTGGGCCAATGTAATTATTATGGCAAAACTAGAGAAAGTAAGAATCCATGACCTACGGCACACATTTGCATCTCATTTGGTTTCATCTGGTACAAGCTTACCAATAGTTGGCAGACTGCTAGGACATACACAGCCACAAACAACACAACGCTATGCTCACTTAGCCGATGATCCATTACGGGAAGCTACAGAACTGTTTTCCAGCAAACTAAACTCAAAAAAAGCATCCTAACTTTCAATAATTTTGTACTATTGTAACCGTATTTTTTGCTCCAAATGCATGAACTATGCGCTATAGAAGATCAACAACTACAGAGACATTTCCCCGCTCGATACTAGACATAACCGTTTGGTCGGTCTGAACTCTCTTAGCAAGTTAGGCTTGAGTATGCTTCATAGTTTTACGACAGGAGCGGATCTGCTCAGCAATTTGAATTTTCATCCCCTCCTCCTCATAAGCCATCTGAAACTCAGGATATTTCATCCACCGATCTATGGAAGGCTTGGCATCTTTGAGATATGCTTCATTTAACTGTGGTTCGCTCTGTATAGTCATGGCTTTTTCACCAACTTTTGATAGCGTTTGAAAGCAATATCCAACTCTTTTGTTGGGGTCTTATGCCTCTCTTTTTTGGTAAACCCGTGAAGGACAATAACCAGACCTTCAAATCTAACCTTGACAATCAACCGGTTAAGATTCCTAGACTCTTTAACCCTAATTTCCTCAAGTGGGTACCTCTTTCACACTAAATCTTTACTCTCAAGCAATGCCTCTAGAATTGACCTTGTTTAGCAGTAATTTTATCATGTGACGAAATGTTTCCTTTTTTTCTATCATATGATTGTAATCGATTTGACATTATTTGTGCCATTTTTGATGGTACTTTTGTCCTCAGCCTTACTAAGTCATCTAAACAGCATTTACGTATGGTTTTACCACTCTTACATGGGCAGTTCCAATGCCCTCGAAGTCTATCTTTTGAGAGAATTCTTAATAGATAAAGAACTTTAGTTTCGTTCTTTGAGCACTCAAGCACATTAGTAAATGCATCAAGGAGTCCTTCTTTTCCATGAGGATACTCTCCAAACGGCCATTCACCAGTAGTTTTTTTTATGTGTTGGCTTAGGAAAAAATTCTTTAGAGGTCCATCAAAATATGCCTGCACAGAATTATCACTATTAGTAGTAATCCATTCTTCCCATACTACAATGCAACAGCTACCATCAGTATTGATATGATTATCTAATGTATGTTTTATGCAATTTCCTGTCTCTAGCACTCTAGGCTCATCTGTAGGGTACAACGGGCTAAAAATAATTTTCACCAGAAATTCAGCTATTACACCATGTTTTTTGTGTGAATCATTTGTTGAAACAATACTAAAACACCCTTCAACAATGACGTGGTTATTTTTGATTACAGCTGACAATTTTGGTTGGTCAAATGCGATAACAGACTTGACCGTACTTAGGAGTTGTTGTAACTGCTTCTCTCTTACTTGCGCCAAGGTTTGGTTGCTCCACCTTTGCTTATAATCGTTGCTGCTTCTGCTTCGCCGAAAGATATAATAGCTGGTGTAGATACGGAAGCAACAATTAATGGCAATACATTTGACATAGTTTCTTGTGTTATAGACTCTTTAAGCTCTTCGGGAATATCTCTGTAATTATTTGATACTAGATAGAGACCAAAATCACGCTGTGCTTTTTCCAACCATTTTAAAAAATTTTGTTTTTTTTCTGGTGTTTCTTTCCACTTGTCGGCAAAGTTTTCAATTGGATTTACAGGGTTTGGAATCCAAGACTCTCCTTCTGGGTTAATAATGAAGCCACCCATATTTTTTAAGAGAGACCGTAATGTTTCAGTGATAGTTGTTTCGTTATTGTAAGAGTGCCCTGCAAGTGTTGTGATTATAACTGAAATAGGTTTGTTTTCTTTCCCATCGAACATACTATCTCGGTGACGTTTTAGTAATTGAATAGCTTGCTGCAAAGGTGTTTTAACTTTATGGTCTGGAACCTGATCAACACTCGCATACATGACATCACTTTCCATAAGCAATTGTTTACGTTCATTCAAGACATTGGCCTGGCACGATTTGAACCAAATTGCAAAGCCTTTTGGATTACTGACAGGCCAATCATCGCTATAAATGTCGAAGTTGTCGAGTGTTTTGTCTGTAATTGCAATTGCCTTTTCACTTATTTTTTCATCAGTTGCTAGAATAGTATGCCCGCTTTCCTCTAGCATAAGCCTGTATTGTTCTGCATTTGGTAAAGCAGGAAGAATATCCATGTGGAAATTTGCTTTGTCTGAATATTCTAATGTCCAACACCGCCTTCCATCTTCAGGTTCTTTTATAAAACCATTTTTTTTTGCATAACTCTTAATTTCTTCTCCAACAGATACTTTAAGGGAAGACATTGTAAAGTCATTTTTAGTACCTTTGAGCGTACATACTAAGTCAATATCGAATTCATCTGCATCGCCAACTGGGCGGATTACAGTTCCTAGAAGAAATGATCCTTGTGGGTAAATTTCCGGATCAAATTGTCTAATACCAGAATTATCTCGATCAAGCCATCTCCCTATAGAGGCATACCGATCCCTCGCGATTTGATCCAAACTCTTTGGAATATCAATTGCTTCTACAATAGCTTTTAGTACAGCTTCATGACTATTGAGTTGATTGCTGTTTTTTTGAGTCATATTAGCACCTGTGAATTGGCTCGAATGGAACTGCTGGTGTAGAGAAAAATGCCTCTAACAGATCTGGCTTGTCATTTCGGGCTTGAGCAAAAGCTCTACTTTTCAGTTTTTGAATTTTGCTTGTATCGTCAAGGGAGAAAAAACCATCAGGAACTGATTGAGTTACCCTGTATATTGCTTTGTGGTTAGCTCCACCAACATCACCTGTTAAAATGTGAGCAAGGCCCGAAGAACCAAAGGATTGACCTGCCATGAAAAGCCCTACAAGTTTTGGCACTAAGCGTACCGCTCCATAAGCATCACGCATTTCAATTACATCTTCAAGACAGCCGATGCTAAGAACACGTATTTCATCAGGTTTCCAACCAAGTGTTCCAATACCTTCAGCGACAGCAATCCCTGTAGGATTGTTAGCCCAAATTCCTCCATCTACTAACCCAACATCTCTAGCCGTAATGAATTCTCTGAAATATGTTGGCGCAGAAGCAGTTGCCATGGCAGCATCCAGAGCTAATTCTTTGTAATCAGTTGTTAAGCGTTCGTGATGAGCCGTTTTAAAAATGTAAACTCTACCCATTT
>JADFYX010000201.1 GCA_015232795.1 Magnetococcales bacterium | reverse complement strand
AGGAACGAAACAGCGAGAACCATATCCGCTTCAGCCATCCAACTCCCATTGAAAAGAGGCTATCCCCTTTCTTATTCACCCATTGAGACAATCTTTTCTGGTCGGCGGAAAGATCATTTGGCAAATCAGGTTTGACATCGTTCCGATTTATCTGTTCTTCTCTATGAAAATCATCGTAAAAAACAATACGCTGCTCTTTTACCTGATTTTCAACAGACTCATTCCACTCCTTAAAGGTTTTCTTGGAAAACGATTTATCTATCAAAAGATAGGGGCAAATCATTCCGGCCCAAACAGAAAAATGGATATTGCGTTTATCATCCAACTGCTGAACAGCAACCAACCTGGCGTTTAATCCAGCCATTTCAGCCGTGCGACTGAAATGAAACATGCCATAAAACCAGTGCCAAAAACGCTGGAGAGAGCTTTTATCCTCTTCACTCTTCAGTTCGGAATCAATATCTTCCAGAGTTATAAACAAACTGTATTTCAATACTTCATAGCCAAAAACCATTCTTTTACCTATCATGGATTTTACTTGCTTTTGCTTAAAAAAACTTTGGGATGATACCAATAGAGACTCTTCCCAATTTTTTAACTTTTCCAACCGATCATTAAAAAATAAACGATCTTTTTTTCCACGACTAGCCGTCATCCGACTGAAAAGAATAGGGTCACCAAGGTCCATACCGATAGAAAAAAACAGAATAGCCCCCAGAATTAAACCACCTAAACTCACACCGTATTTTTCTATGAGAGAGGCCCGCAACTCCTCAAAGTTTTTATGTTTGGCAATGGGAATTTTTCCCTTACGGAGTTCATCGATGGCCTCAATGGGCGGAACCACAACATCGGCCTGAATCTGATAAGCGCTCAGACCAGACGTACCCGATTTATCCACCATCTGAAGTATACCAAGATAGGTGTTTGTCAACTCACTCAGATCCACAGAGGTCTCTTTGTATACCTGTTTGTTAGCCTCCAAGGCAACAACGATATCTTGAACGATATCATTGATTTGATAATGTTCCAAGGCTAAAACCCTTTTGATTTCATCAGGAGAGTAACCTCCCATACTCATTAGTGCTTTCAACTCTCCCAATCGTTTGCGTACCAGATCTTGTGTGGCTCTTAGATGGGATTCATAACTGGCTCGCAGCAGCTCTACCTTTTGAGAAAAGGAACTGCTGAAATCGATCCCGGAATTTTGCAACATCTCATCAATTTGGCTGGCAAAGATATGATCATTGAAAGCTAATTTGACATCATTGATCCCCTCCTCATATCCACCATGGACGATAAAATGTTTAGCCCAGTAACGTGGGCCTTTACGGGGATCAGCACTGGATGCGACCCCTTTGACCTCATCTTCCGGCAGCAGACGAAACAGTTCCATGATTTCACCAGTGGTCTGCTGAAAAGAGCCCTGAAGATCAAAAAGGGAGTCTGGTTCCAGAGGATTCATAAAAAATGGACTACCCAACGCCTTTCTAACTCTAGAGGTGATAAGCTGAGATTGTTGGGCCAGATCCTCTTTTTTGGAGATAATGGAGACGATACCGTCATAGTTGGTTTTGATGGAGACGATGGTCAACAGGGTAGCCAGAACCATCCATCGGGGGTTGCGCATGAATCCATCCCGAATCCCCGCTAGAACCGATCCCGCTTCAACTGTTGAAAGGTAAATCCGATTTTTATAATCCAAAATAGCTGAAGAGAGAAGCAGACCGCTACCCAGGGAGACTAGATATCGGTTATTCTCCCCAAAGCTACCTTCAAAAATATCACCAAAAAACATTGCGATATCTGACATCTGCAACAGATCGTTCACCCCACGGGCAGTGGTAAACGTAGAACCGACAAAAAGCAGTAGAGAGAGAGGGGTACGGCCAAAAGCGATCCACTTGCCGAATGTTTCAAAAAATTTATCAAAAAAAAACCGGCCAGAATTTGAATCCCCCCAGATATCCTTCAAACTGCGAGAGACGGGAACAGGCTTTGGAATGAAGACATCATCAGAAGGTTGAATCTTCTGAAATGCTTGATTGATACCAGCTATACTGAGCTTGTAGACCTGCTTGGTCAGTTCATAAAAAGGGTTGGCCTCCAGCAACATTTCATCGTCGCTTGCCAAACAACTACGAAACTCTTGCAGATAATTGGTTAGTACTGGCTCATCGCTACCATTGCCAGCTTGATTTCCAGCACCCACCGACTCTTTGTGTAGGATACGGCGAAAAGAGTCGACCATCTCCTGAATTCTTTGTAATGACTCTTTTGGAATATGTTCTGAAAGAGATATAGTGTCAATATCACTGCTTTTACTATTATAAACATAACCTATTGTAGGTTCTACATCGTGGATATACTCATCAGAGAAAGGAATTACCGAAATCGGCTCTCCTTCTACTTTGTCATCGGCAAAGTAAGCTAAAACAACATTCCCATAGTTCTGAAACAGGATGTTGGGCTGTGATAACTCTTGCTCCATTGATCCTCATCTATATCCATAAAAAGACAAAAAGAAACCGACTTTCGAATTATGGCGTTTATGGCTGGATAGGTCAACTCTATTAGATGGAGACTACAGACAATTATTTGCTCTGCTCTCAATATTGGTTCATTTATTGCTAAAAACACATACAAACATCTCTCTTTTGAGAAAATAAATTATTAACAAATAATGGACATTATACCATGATTCTACGGTTAAAAATATTACCCTCCTTTATACTGCTGGCCTGTTTGGGCGTTGCAATCACTTTGAGTGCTCAGAGCGTGTCAGCAAACACTGCCGTAAAAGATGATGTTTTTGTGACTGAGTATCTTAAACGGGCACAAAATGGAGAGATACGCGCCCAATTGGTATTGGGAAACCTGTTTTTACATGGTGAGGGTATTTTCCAAAAACCGGAAAATGCTTTTAAATGGTTTCATCAGGCGGCCCTAAACGGGGATAAATTGGCCCAATTCAATTTGGGGACACTCTATCAAGAGGGAGTTGGCACCATAGTCGACAACCAGAAAGCACTAAAGTGGTTTTTAAAGGTAGTGGAACCTGATACCGGAGGGGATAAAACCGGCTTGAGTTCGGAAATCTTGGCATGGACCCATTTAAAGCTGGGGCTGATCTACTACGAAGGTAATGGCACACCCGTCAATTATACCGAAGCGATGAAATGGTTTAAAATAGCCTCCTATAACAATCATGCCTTCGGTCAGTACATGACTGGCTTGATGTATGGAGCTGGTAGAGGGGTTGAAAAAGATGATCAACTGGCCATTTATTGGCTGAAGACCGCCGCCGACCAAGGGTTTGAATCGGCCAAAGCAGCGTTGAAACCGTATCTTCAGGAAAGATTGGAAAATCAAGGCTCCCAAATCAGCCTGTACCCGACATTGGCGGCACTATAATCGGTCCCCCCTTTGCCGCGACTGGTAATCTGGCATTTAGCTGCACTACGATCCCAACTTCCACCTCGTAGAATCCGAACAGACCCATCGGGTGGCCAGGAGCCATCATCGTAGGGGTCTGCCATCCACTCCCAGACGTTGCCCAAACCGTTATAAACACCATAACCGTTAGCTGGATAGCTGGTACCCGATGCCGTAACCGGTTGACCATCGTCTGCCTGCCAATTTTTCCTCCCTCCAGGATAGTTTTTATCGGCAAAATTCAGCATAGAAGGGTTCAGGGTATCTCCCCAATAGTATAGAGAATCAGTCCCGGCCCGGACTGCATATTCCCACTCCAACTCTAGAGGAAGCCTTAGGGTTCCCTGGCCGTTTTTTTCAAACCAGCGGATAAAATATTGAATATCGTTCCAACTGACCATCACCACTGGTTGCTCATCATCATTCAATGAAAAATCTCTAAATTTACCACTATCATGCTCCGGTCTGAATTTCCTAAACTGACCGTTCGTTACTTCAAACCGTCCCAACCAGAACGCTTTTAGACAAGCAGGAGAGATATTGTCTTTGCGAGGACAATTGCCAGGAATTTTGACGAAACTTATCCCCGTCAACTGGTCCAGATGTATTTCTCCGGTTCCCGTTTTCGGCCCCTTGATTGGTTTAACGACTGTACTGGGTTTTGAATAGGAGGCGGTAAAAGGTGATGCAACATGAGAGCTTGCTGGTCGATCAGTGCCAACAGGAGAATGTGGTGAGAGATTCGATTGACCACCAGATAATGGCTTCAAGGCAATCTTACCACTCCAATCATTCTCGTTAATATCTACCGCAATATCAGCGCTAACATAATCAGGATGAGAAACTTGAAGCTGGTAACGACCATAAGCTAGGTACATACCTGGTTTATAAAGCATACCATTATCACTGAACCGAATCGTTGCCTTGGCAGGAAAAGTATCCAGCCAAAACCGGGAACCTTCCGAAGCCAACCGCAACATGACTTGATGGGTTTCACCACCAATGACGGTAATCTCCGTCTCCTTGTCTCCAAACCCCGGAATGTTTATGCTGACCTTATGAGAACCAGCTACAACTCCTTCTATTCGAGCCGGAGTCACACCGGATGGTATTCCGTCCAATAGCCATTGGGCACCGGAGGGTTCGCTGTGCACCTCAAGTACCCCTTTTTCAGCTTTACTTCCCCGCAGTGACCGAGCAAGAATCAAGGTGACGACATTTTTTTCCCAAGGCTGTATTGTGATACGTTTTCCCCAAGAGCGATAACCGGAAAGACGAGCGCGAACCTGCACAACTCCAGGACGAACCTTCTCTACTAGAATGGGAGCAACCCCCACGACCTGATCGTCAATCAACACCTCCGCACCTCGGGGTATCACCTTGACCAGCAAGGAAGCTCCAACCTCCTCCCCAGCTCCAAGAGACGGAGTTACAAAGAGACAGAGAACCACTACCATAATAATAGAATAAAATCCTGATCGCATCCCAACCCTATACACCCAGTTGAACCTAGATTCGGCAGTTGGCGGTGCGTACATGGCGTAAGATATTGGTTTATCTGGTGTATCAGGGGAAATCGCGGT
>JADFYX010000200.1 GCA_015232795.1 Magnetococcales bacterium | reverse complement strand
AAAAACTTGGAGGTATCAATGACAATTAAGATCGGTATTAACGGTTTCGGACGTATCGGCAGAGCAGTGTTTAGGGCCATCACAACTAATCAGGCTTATGAAAATATTGAAGTGGTAGCAATAAATGATCTGACCCCCTGTACCACATTAGCCCACCTGTTAAAATACGATTCAGTCATGGGTGGCTGGCAAAAAAAAGTTGAAGCCACTCAAAATGGCCTTTTAATTGACGGCAAAGAGGTTGTAGTAAGCCATGAGTCCGATCCAGGGCAGATACCATGGAAAAAATTTGGTGCCTCTTATGTGGTTGAGTCTACCGGGCGTTTTGCTGCTGCCGATAAAGCTGCGGCCCATATGAAAGGTGGTGCCGAACGGGTGATTATCACGGCTCCGGCAAAAGGTGAGGTGCGCACTATTGTCATGGGGGTAAATGAAGATAGCTACGACCCCAACGTCGATAAGATTGTCTCAAATGCATCATGTACCACCAACTGTCTAGCCCCGGTTGCACAGGTAATTATGGAGCGATTTGGCATTGTATCTGGCATGATGACCACAGTCCACTCCTATACTGGTGATCAACGCTTAACCGACCAACCCCACAAAGATCTCCGGCGTGCAAGAGCTGCTGCCCTATCTATGATTCCAACCCACACAGGGGCTGCCACTGCCATAGGTCTGGTAATTCCAGAACTACAAGGTCGCTTTAGTGGTTTGTCTGTTAGAGTGCCAACTCCCAATGTTTCATTGGTAGATGCAGTTATGGTGGTAGAAACACCATGCACTGTGGCAGAAGTAAATAGTGCGTTAAAAGAGTCGAGCAACCAATATTTAGACTATAGTGACGAACCTCTGGTCTCTATCGACTACCTTGGCAACCCCTACTCATCAATTGTCGATTCCATCTCTACACTGGTGGTTGGCAATCAGATAAAGGTTTTGAGTTGGTACGACAACGAATGGGGCTATGCCAACAGAGTATTGGACTTAATAAACCACATGCAGTCTCAAGAGACCCTTTAATTTAGGAGAAAAATTGTGTCATCATTAGCCAATCTCAGCGACCCGAAAAAACGGTCATCTTTTGCCAAAGATATTGTCTTTGAGATAAAAGAGATGGAACCTCCCATTGCCGTAAAGTCTGTGGAGTGCAGTAAAAAGGCTTTGCTAAAAATAGCAAAAAAAGCAGACAACCTCCCCTTTGACTATAACAACCTGATTATAAAAGAGTAAATATAAAAGGAGAGACTCCATGCCTAATCGCTACAATTGTGAAATAGATGATGAGCTTATACTTTTGTGGAGTGAACAGTTTGTGCAGATCGCTCTTGAGATAGCCAAATTTAATAAGTGGCCCTTGGAGAAAATCTACCTCTCAAGAAAAGCCCTTGCCGGGGCTTTCCTTGATGCCACAAAAGATTGCGACATGACCCAACTAAGAAGACCTGATGAAGCCATAACCCGCGCCCAATTGGCAGGAATCCTCACCTTCCGTCTTGCTCGTTACAGCCCAATTGCCATTGGCAGAAAATTAAACGAAGACCAGCATGCCCTAAACATCAATTTCTACGCTGCCATAGCTTTTGCCTGTAAAGTCATCCTCGGATTAGACGCCTCTTTTCTACCCCCTAATGTCAGCAAGGATCTGGTACATTTTCTCTCTCGTCGCCATGTAAACCAAGAGACCTTGGGGTTGGTGTTTGAGATGGTGTCTCATTATGCATAAAGCTAAACAAGGTAGTTTAAAGTAAGAAGTTTGTCTTTAAAATTGATGTTTTAGCAAACAAAGATTTAATGATTGGTAATTTTCATGTCTCAACAAAACAAAGCCACAAAACCCCTGCTCGATTGGGCAACTGTACCTAGATTCGACATTGATATTCTTGATGAAGACCATCGGGTATTGGTTGAAATTTTAAATAGCATAAACAGTGCTGTTCAGGTTAAACAGGGTGGATTAAAGGATGCTCAGGCAGCTTTAACAAAGCTCTATCAATATACCGAACTCCACTTTACCAGAGAAATTGAGTTTATGCGTTGTGCTGGTTTTGTTGAGGTAGACTCCCATAGCCTTGACCATGAAAAATTTAAACAGCAAGTACTGGCTCTGCGTCGCAGACTTATTAAACAGAAAAAAGATATCCGGGCTCACATTGTAAACTTTATCAAGGATTGGATTGTTCAACATATCATTAAAGCGGATATGATCTTTCGCAAATTTCTTGATGAACAGAAAATTGATAGAGCACAACTGGTAAAAAAAGTGATGGTTGATCAGGATGCTACTTTAATGAGTGGCTCCATGAGCAGCGATCCAGAACCAACGATACAAGAAGATGGCTCTTCTAATTCCAGCTCCTCTGGTCTGTTTAAAAATATCCTGGTCCCACTTGTAGCATCTTCCTTTGCCAAAAGATCTCTAGAAATGGCAATATCTCTTGCTAAAATAGAAAAAAATGCTGTGATAAAAGGTGTGCATATTAACACCATCCCTCAGTACAGCACCCTTTTGGACCATATGGAACCAGAAGTAAATATCAGTCAAGGTAGTGATATCATCATAAGTTTGCGTGCTGCAATCAAACCCCAAAAAGATGATGTTAAAACTCCCTCACAAAGGGTGCTTGATGCCGGGGAAAAAATGTGCAAACAAGCAAACATCCCCTACTCTCAAGCTCAACTTAGCGGATTGGATTATAAGGTAATTGGTGATATTACAAAAAGTGGTGAGCATGATCTGCTTATCATAAACACCCACGGTGTTAGAGCAGCAAGAGAGGATACCATGGGAGGTGTCTCTTCTCGTCTGGCTCGCCACTCAAATATTGACACGCTTATTATTAAAAAAAGTGAAGATACAACATCAGATGGACCGATAATTGTTGCTCTAGATTTTTCTGGGCAGGCATATGGCGGCCTTAAAACAGCGACAATTTTAGGACGTTGCACAAATAGACCCGTTATTATTGCCTCAGCTGTTTATGAACCATATTACCTAAGCTCACCAATAAAAAAAGATATTGATGTCTGGAACCCATCTGCAAACGCAGAAGATGAGTCAGATTTAGCAGGTGAGGATTATCAAGAGCTTAAAAAGATTTTTGTTGCACATATGGAGCACGCCAAACTAGTTGCCAAAATGTTTGGGGTAGAGGCGGAATGCTTGTTACTTGATAACAAACCTTCCGTTGCAATACCCGCCCTTGTTAAAGAGCGTGGTGCATCTATTCTGGTATTTGGTAAAACTGGAATACACACCAGCAGCCAACTTGATATGGGAAGTGTTGCCGAAAACCTACTCCATGCTGCAACCTGTGACCTGCTCATATCCCATCAAAGCTACAAGCCTAAATCTTCGCAAGAAATTGCTGCGCAAATTACTGATAATTTAGCTGTATCACAACCAGCAAACCCTGTAAAAGAAAGCTTAAAAACTAAAAATGGCAGTGTAAAATTAGCTACAACAGATAAAACAAGGAGAGCACAAGCAGAAAATACCGAGGAGTCAAATATCCAATGGGATGAAGATGCGCTGGCAAATCTTCGTAAAAAACTTGGTCCGGGTTTGCAAGGTATAGGTCGTAGAGCCATTAATACCATGGCTAAACGCAAAGAAGTTACCCAAATTGACCATGATTTCACCCAACTGTTACTGGCCAACAGAGATGATAGCCGGGTGTTGATGGAGACCTTATCTTGGGATGAAGATGCTAGAAGCATGTTAATGCCATTTCCCCCAGCTATGCAGGAGCTACTTTTAGAGTTAATTGAAAGCTGGGTGTGGAACAACGACATGAGCCGGGTTGGTATGGCTGAAGTAGGAGGAATGTTTGCTGCTTGGCAAGATGACGGCTCTTTTCTGCCAACTGTAAAACCTGTAGAACAAACTGATATAGTCCTGGATGAAAGGCCGATAATAGATGGTCCAGAATTGATCCTCTCCCTGTTTCAACAGGCATTATCCACAAAAAAGAGTGTTTCAATAAACATTAAAGATAATACCACACAGTTTTTATCTATTTTTGAGAAGGAGCCAACAAAAGATAAACAAGGCGGATTTATAGAGTCAGCAAACTACCTTGAAGCACAAGAAAAACTGATAATTGGCCCTTTGATGCCACCAATAGGTAATATCCATATACGCCGTGTTAAAACAGGAACTTTGTCATTTTACACAAGCAACCGCGCTCTTTCTTGTGAATTTGAATGCCAGGATCTTTTTACCGGCTCCGAGCAAAAACTATTTAAACTCACCTACCCCAAACAACTCAACAGCATTGCCGATAAACGTGCAACCCAAAGGGTAAAACTAGACAACGCATTTGCAGTATCCACCAAAGTAATCTCCACCAAAGGAAAATCCTTTGTCGCTGATATTATAGACATAGGAGCTGGGGGCATATCTTTTAGATCAAGAGAAATTAAACATGAAATAAAAAAAGGCGACAAACTCCGTTTTGTCCTACAAGGGATAGAGTCGACAAAAGTTGCCATAGTCGGCGAAGTTATGGGCACCCTAGGCAAAAAACAGCCCCCCGCCTACCACGCCTGCTTTTTATTAGGCAAACACAACCAAAAAGACCAACTAGAAAACTTTATCGCTGAAGTAATGGTAGAACAGAAGAAAAAACGGGAACTGCTGTTTAAAGCCAAACGATAAGTTGCGCCTGAATATGTAACTTTCTGCGAAAGTGTAGAGCCTCGGAACAGCTTCAAAATGAGATAATGACTGCCGATCATTATTTTGCTAAACTATCCCAAGCAATCAAAGGATTCTGCCCAAACAGGAGCATACAACTATGCAAGTTCAGAACTCCTGACCTCACACCTGTACGCAGAAATACCGCCAACGATTGCCGAGATAACAAGAGCAGTTTTTGTAAAGCTACTATCACCCCCCGAACTAGAAGAATCATCAGTGTTATTTTTGTCCCCTTTTTCTGACTCAGTTTCTGCATAGCTAGAAGATGACAGAAATGCAATTAACACTGTAATTAATATTATTATATTCCTCATTTGCGACCCTTTT
>JADFYX010000001.1 GCA_015232795.1 Magnetococcales bacterium | reverse complement strand
ATTGATATTTATTTTTGTTGGTTTATATTGCTAAATATATCAGTTAATAAGTTAATGCATTCATAAGAATTATTTATTACAAAAGTCGCGGGGTATGTATGTTTGGAAAATTACGACCAGATGCCGTGGATGAGATGGTAAAAATTGGTGTTGTTGCCAAGCGGTTGGACATCTCTATCCGAACCATTCACATGTATGAGAGAGAAGGATTGTTTATCTCACATAAAAATAGAGCTGGAACCCGATATTTTTCTGAGCGGGATATAGATTGGTTGATTGAAATACGCAGGATGATAAAATCCAGCATTAGTATAGCTGGCATTCGTACGTTGTTATCTTTGATTCCCTGTTGGGAGAAGATCAAGTGCGGATATATTGAAAAGCAGGACTGCCCGGCTATTACAGAGCATTTTTCCCCATGTTGGGCCAACAAGGGGAATAAATGTGGAACTACTAGCCAGGAGTGTCGTAATTGTGAAGTATATGAAATGCGCTTTTGTGTTGGTGTGTTAAAAAGTGCAGTTGATATTAAATTAAAGCAAGTCCACGGTTTTAGTGTTTTGCCAGCCCCAACTCCTTCTTCTCAAGCTGGTTTATAGTAGATTTATTAGGATTAATATGAGTAACGAAAATATATTTCCAGATCAGCCTTCCATAACTCTTTACGATCCGTTGGCAGAGTTATTGGGGGCTGGTGATGGAAAGTTTACCTATACATTTGTAGATGCAGTAAAGCTCTCTGGGCATGCGTGTCCAACAGTAGCTGGGGCTTTTTTGCTGGTTAAGGTGGCCTTGGACAATCTCTATCCAGGTGATGAGATACCCCAGCGGGGGGATATAACGGTGGAGATTGCTGGTGGTCCTTCCGAGGGAGTGAATGGACCTTTAAGTCAGGTTTATACGCTTTTAACTGGAGCTTCTGGGGTTCAGGGTTTTCATGGCTTGGCTGGTCAGTTCGTTCGTAAGGACCTTCTGAGATTCGGTGTTGCAGGGGCCGGGATGGTAACTTTTGCTCGCAGAGACAATGGCAAAAAAGTTACTTTGGCGTACTCTCCAGCATCCATTCCACCCAGGGCAAACATTGGCCCTATGATGGGAGAGATTCTATCGGGAGGAGCATCTAACGAGACTAAACAACAGTTTGCCACAGGGTGGCGGCAACGGGTATTGGATATTCTGGCTGACGGGGGCCAGAGTACTGTTCAGGTTGTTTGAGGGCTTGGGAAATATCGGCTAATTATTTGCGTTTAGAGGAAAAAGAGTATGAATCCGTTTACCTCCGTAAAAGGGAAAATTATTTTATCTTTACTTATTCCATCCCTGTGTCTTATCGGAATAAATTTTTGGGGTTTCAAAACTGGTAGAACTGTTTCAGATAGCGCCCATCAAATCAAAACTGAAAAGGTAAAATTTGCTCTGTTGGCCAAGGACATGGAAAAGGAGGTCGTCCAGGTTCAACAGTGGTTGACAGATATATCTGCCACACGGGGTCAAGATGGCTTGGACGATGGTTTTTCAGAAGCGGAGAAAAGTGCAAGTTTATTCCGAGATGCGTTGAAGCAGTTCATAGAGCATGCAAAAAATCCTGACGAGAAAAAACAGATTCATCAATTAGAGGATCGGTTTGATGCCTTCTATGACACTGGGATTAAAATGGCCAAAGCCTATGTGGCAGGTGGTCCGGAGACGGGCAATAAAACCATGGGTGAGTTTGATGGTGCGGCAGAAGGGTTACGACAAGTTTTGGTTCCGTTTGTCACGAACAATATCGAGATGACCAATAAGTTATTGGATGAGGTTGATAAAAAAATCTTGAGTTTCAACAATGGCATCACCAATTTGATTGTCATGCTCAACATTATCTTGATTTTGGCTGGTTTTTTCTTGATTCGTACCATTGTCGCTTCCATCAAACAAATCAGCAAGGGGGTTGAGCGTATCTCTAAAGGAGAGCTGACCTACCGATTGCCTATCGAAGGATCACAGGCTGAGTTTTTGGGAATATGTAACAGTGTCAATAGTCTTGCAGATGATTTCAACGATTTGATGTCCACCATCGGTACACATTCTGGCAGTATTGTCTCCTGTTCAGCGGAGTTGGTCAAAATTCGGGATCTGGTTAGTAGCGATGCCCAAACCATCCACACGGTGGTTAACAGGGTAACGGAGCAGAATGAAATTCTGGCAGCAGAGATTTCAGATGTAAAAGAGGCTGCAAATCAGGCTACTAACAATGTGCAAAACATCTCTGATGCCACCAAGCAACTTTCCCAAAATGTTGCCACCATTGCTGCTGGAGCTGAAGAGACCAGTGTTAACATCACAACCATGGCTTCTGCAGCCGAAGAGATCACCGCCAATATCGATGGGGTAAACCAAAACCTGGAACAGGTGGATGGGGAGGTGCAAAAAGTTTCTGCCTCCATCAAGGAGATGTCAGAATCCCTACAGAAAGTCAGACAGCAGTGTCAGAGTGCGCAAAAAGAGTCTGAACAGGCCAACCAGCTCGCCTCTGGCACCCAGGCAATCATGGATAAACTCTCGGAGTCCGCCATTGAGATTGGGGATGTGGTGGATGTCATCAACAATATTGCCGAGCAGACCAACATGCTGGCCCTAAACGCCTCCATTGAGGCAGCCGGAGCGGGTGAGGCGGGGAAGGGATTTTCGGTTGTTGCCAACGAGGTGAAGGAGTTGGCACATCAAACAGCCAAAGCTACACTTTCCATTCAAAGCAAGACCATCGAAATCCAGAATATCACCAAGGATGTGGCTACAGCCAACAGTAATATCGTCTCAAGCATCGATAGAATCAACCAAGCCAACCTGGAAATCACCACATCTGTTGACGTACAAACCAAGAGCATTGCAGGAATTTCTTCCTCAATGCAGGAGGTGACCGATGCTGCCAGTGAAGTGACTCGTAATGCTGGTGAACTCAATGTAGCAGCTAAAGATGTTGCCAGAGCAGCAGCAGAAGCAGCTTCTGGTACTGCTGAGGTGGCACAGTCAGCATTAGAAGTATCTGGAGCAGCTCAAAATGTCGCTTCTGATAGTAAACAGGCATTTGATATGGCGCAATCCATCCAAGCTGCCTCAGAAAAAACCGCCGAAGCATCCAATAGAGTTGGGGTAAGCATGGAGGAGGCTAGTAAAACAGCTATCAACATACGCGGTTCTTCCATCCAATTTCAACGTATGGGATCGGTATTGCAGGATATGAGTAGCGCGCTGTTTGCCTCTCAAATGGAGGTAGATATTGGCGAACCTATTTTCAATATTCGTGCTATCAAAGACGATTATCTGCAATGGGAAGGCAAGTTGGAGCAGTGTATTTCCGGTCGCTTTGAGGTTGATCCCAAACTAATTCCCGATGTGGGAAATTCCAAACTTGGACAATGGCTCAAAAGTAAACAAGGGCTGGAATTTGCTAATTCATCTGTTTATAAAAAACTATCCGAGCTTTTGGCTCAGGCTCATAAACAGCTACAGATAGTAGTTAAAATCCTCCATAGCAAAGGCTATGAAGGACATGATGAGGCAGACAGTCAACTGATTAAATTTCTTGAGACTCGCAAACTGATGTTTCAACAGATGGATAACCTCTACCGTGGTATTACCGATATTAATGCTAAGGAAAAAGAGTATTTTGTCTGGAGGGATGATCTCAATACTGGCCTGAAGGATGTAGATGCTGATCACCTTGTTCTGGTTGCTCTTATTAACAAGCTGCACTTAGCCATGAAACAGGGTAAAGGGCAAGAGCTCGTCAGCCCGATCCTTGCGGAGTTGACCGACTTTACCGTCTTCCACTTTAAACGGGAGGAGGGCTATTTCGACAAAACGAGATATCCTGATGCTCGGGCACACAAGGAACTTCATAAAAAGATCGTTGCCAAGGTGGTTAACTTTGTGAAAAGGTTTGAGGCAGGTGAATTTACCGTTATCATTGATTTGATGATCTTCCTGAAAAGTTGGCTGATAGGACACATCCGCGGCACCGACATGAAGTATGTGCCTCACTTGAAAGCAAACGGTATAAAATAGATCTCATCCACTCTGATATTCCTCTGCAACATTAGGGCTAGTCAATGGATAACCTAGCTTCTGAAGTTGTGCCATGCACACAACGCCAACTGCCGAGGCTAGGATTAAATAAAACAAATTACCATGTTTGAAATAATATTTTTTTATTATATATTTGGTAAATCAATAGGTTGCGCTGAGTGTGCGCTAGCAATTGCCGTTTGAAAGATAATAGGGTAAAGTGTGGGGATGGATAAAAGAGAGCCGGATTTGATCGATATAGACCCTGATGAGCCAACCCAAGGATCAGGAGCAAATGCAACCCCTTCATCTTGGATGCAACAGATGGAGGAGAACCGTGCTGCTGAGCGTAAGGTTCTAGAGAGTCTGTTGCTAGAGAGCACATTAGAGCAGAAGCGGTCGAGAAGGTGGAAAAATCTATTTCGGTTGTTTATTGTTCTCTATCTGGTTTTTATCGCTTGGCACTCCATTGATGGTGAGTGGTCAACTGAAGATATGGACGGGCTTACGGCTAGTAGAGGACATACGGCGGTGGTAAGTGTTCTAGGTCCGATAATGCCCGCTACCCCTTATAGTGCAGATAATATAATTCAGGGTTTGGAAAATGCCTTTGAAGACCCTGACACCAAGGGTGTGATTTTGCGGATTAACAGCCCAGGTGGCAGCCCGGTACAGGCAGGGCAGATTTATGATGCCATGTTGTTATTAAGAAAACGTCATCCCACCATCCCGGTTTTCGCTGCTTTGGAAGATCTTTGTGCTTCGGGTGGCTATTATATAGCGGCTTCGGCTCCGCAAATATATGCTGATAAAGCCAGTTTGGTTGGTTCTATTGGTGTTATTATGCAGGGTTTTGGCTTGGAAAAGGCCATGGATAAGCTGGGTGTGGAGTCCAGACAGTTAACTGCTGGTAAGAATAAATCATTCATGAGCCCTTTTTCTCCGGTTGATCCCAAAGAGAGTGCTCATGCGCAAGTTTTATTAAAGCGTATTCATAATCAATTTATCAAAGCGGTTAAGGTCGGTCGTGGTGATAGGTTGAAGCCGGGAAATCAAGAGCTATTTGAGGGGTTGGTCTGGACGGGTGATCAGGCGGTTAAGTTAGGCTTGGTAGATGCTTTAGGCTCGCCAGCATTAATTGCCAGAAGTAAAATTGGAGCCAAACGCATGGTTGACTTTACCTATAAGGGCGATTGGTTTTCGCGCATGGGTTTGAGGGTTGATGCCATGGTGCGTAACGCTGTTATGGGGTCTGCCCCCGGCTTGGTGCTTCGTTAATAAAAACCAGATTTTTCCATAATAATTTGAAATTTTATATATAAAAATATATAAAGATGTGTTTTTGCATATAAACCACAACTAATTAATAAGTTGCGCGTACCTTCATTTCTAGGAGATTTTGTAAAATGCTAAAGGAATATCGTCAACACGTAGCAGAACGTGAGCAAGAAGGTGTACCACCACTACCATTAAATGCAGCACAAGTAACTGATTTAGTAGAACTATTAAAAAATCCTCCTGCTGGTGAAGAGGCGGTAGTATTAGATTTAATTACCAATCAGGTTCCACCGGGTGTGGACGATGCTTCAGCAGTAAAGGCAGCATTTTTGGCAGAGGTTGCCAAGGGTAGTGTGAGTTGTCCTGTTATAGATCCCAAGGCAGCGGTTCAGTTGTTGGGTACTATGATTGGTGGTTTTAACGTTAAGCCGTTGATTGATTTGTTAGACAACAGTGACTTGGCACCAGGTGCGGTTGCTGCGTTATCTAATACATTGATGGTTTATGATGCATTTAATGATGTTAAAAACAAGGCTGCTTCTAACCCCAGTGCAAAGCAGGTTTTACAAAACTGGGCCGATGCCACATGGTTTACATCACAACCTGAGATGCCCCAAGAGGTTACAGTAACTGTATTTAAGGTTCCTGGTGAGACAAATACAGACGATCTTTCACCTGCATCTGAGGCCTGGAGTCGTCCAGACGTTCCTGTTCATGCCAAGGCTATGTTGGTAGCCCGTCAAGAGGGGGCTTTGGAGTTGCTTGCCTCCCTGAAAGAAAAAGGTAATCCAATTGCATATGTTGGTGATGTTGTTGGTACGGGTTCCTCACGTAAGTCTGCTGCTAATTCGTTGATTTGGCACATTGGCAACGACATACCATTTGTACCTGCCAAGCGTACTGGTGGTGTTGTTTTGGGTAGTACAATTGCACCGATTTTTTTCAACACAGCAGAAGATTCCGGTATGTTACCAGTGCAGTGTGATGTATCTGGTTTAGAGTCAGGCGATGTTATAACCATCAACACCAAGAACGGCACAATTGTAAAAAATGGGGAGCAGGTAACAACATTTGATCTTCTACCTTCTACTTTACCAGATGAGATGAGAGCTGGTGGCCGTATTAATCTTATCGTTGGCAGAAAGCTAACAGCCCAGGCCCGTGAAGCGTTGGGTCTGCCACCTTCGGACATGTTCTTGAAAGCTGATGTTCCAGCAGCCAGCAGTAAGGGTTACACCTTGGCCCAGAAGATGGTTGGTAAGGCCATTGGTACAGAGGGTGTACGTCCTGGTGAGTATTGTGAGCCGAAGATGTCCACAGTTGGTTCTCAAGATACCACTGGTCCTATGACGAGGGATGAGATTAAAGAGCTTGCTTGTTTAAGCTTTTCCGCTGATTTAGTTATGCAATCTTTCTGTCATACTGCTGCATATCCAAAATCAGTTGATGTAAAGACTCACCAGACATTGCCAGACTTTTTCTCCACAAGGGGTGGTTTAGCGTTGGCTCCTGGTGATGGTATTATCCATTCCTGGTTAAACCGTATGTGTTTGCCAGATACAGTTGGAACTGGTGGTGATTCTCACACCCGTTTTCCAATTGGTATTTCATTTCCTGCTGGTTCTGGTTTGGTTGCATTTGCAGCAGCGACAGGTTCTATGCCGTTGGTAATGCCAGAATCAGTATTGGTAAGGTTTAAAGGCGAGCTGCAACCGGGTGTGACCCTGCGTGATTTAGTTAACGCAATACCATATGTTGCCATTCAACGTGGATTGTTAACAGTTGAGAAAGCTGGCAAGAAGAATGTTTTTTCAGGGCGAGTATTAGAGATTGAGGGTTTGCCAAATCTAAAAGTAGAGCAGGCATTTGAGTTGTCGGACGCATCAGCAGAGCGTTCTGCTGCTGCTTGTTCGGTACATTTAGGTTTGGAGCCTGTTATTGAGTATGTGCAGTCTAACGTAACCCTGCTTAAAAATATGTTGCACCGTGGATACAAAAACCCTATTGCCATCCAAAACCGCATTAAGGACATGGAGGCATGGTTGGCAAATCCAGAATTGTTATCTCCAGATGCGGACGCTGAGTATGCTGAGATTTTAGAGATTGATTTAGCTGATATTAAAGAGCCTGTATTGTGTTGTCCTAACGATCCTGACGATGTGAAGTTGCTGTCAGACGTTGCTGGCAATAAGATTGACGAGGTATTTATTGGTTCTTGCATGACAAATATCGGTCATTTCCGTGCTGCGAGCCGTATTTTAGAGGGTCAACCGCCAATACCGGGTACGTTGTGGGTTGCACCACCTACAAGAATGGATGAGAGGCAGTTGATTGACGAGGGTGTATATAGTGTTTTAGGTAAGTCTGGTGCTCGGACGGAAATGCCGGGTTGTTCTTTGTGTATGGGTAATCAGGCGCGTGTGAGGGATAATGCGGTAGTTGTTTCTACTTCCACCAGAAATTTTAATAACCGCTTGGGTACTGGTGCACAGGTTTATCTATCTAGTGCAGAGGTTGCTGCGGTTACTTCGTTGTTGGGTAGGCTTCCTACGGTTGCGGAGTATATGACGGCGGTGAGTGAGCGTGTGACACCGAAGTCGGACGATACATATAAGTATCTAAATTTCCATAAGATAGAAGATTACGAAACCAGTAACGCATAAGAAAAAAAGCAGTAAAAAAAACTAATATGGGTGCAGGGAGATTATCTCCCTGCCGGGTTTGGGCAGCACCCAAGGTTTTGCTGTAAGGCCGAATTTAAAAAGACGTTTTTTTGCCGTTGCCTTTAACCTAGATTCGGCAGTTGTTCGCACATCACTGGCACAACCTCTTGATTTACCAGACAAACCAAAAAAAAGTCTCATCACCAACAAGGTGACTTCGATTTTTTTTGATTCACCTGATAAACCAATATGTTGCACCATTAATGCACGCCCAACTGCCGAATCTAGGATAATGTCGCAATTCGATTCAGTGAAATTTTGTTTGGTAGACAAAGATCAAAATATATAGGAGTCTTTCAATTATAAATCTTAAACATTAGCTAAATATTACATAATATATGCCAGTAAACTGTATTTATTTACCGCAACCAGAGATGAACAAAATCGCAATTTCAAGGTTATTGCCAAGCCCGAATATTGTTACTGTTTTTTGTTGGAAATGCACTTTCTGGATTTAACTACTATTATATTTTATGTAATTTCTAAGGTTGTTAAGAGTTGTGGCTATATGCCAATTTACCCCCGATTATTGCAGGAAATATACGGGGGTATTTTGTTTCTGGATTAAACTTGATTTTAGGTTGGTTTTATGGAATTTCCCATGTCAGCACTTCTTATGGTGACAGCAATTTTTCTCGATAGAATGTTTTCTGAGATTAACCGTTTTCATCCCTTGGTAGGGGTGGGAAATATGGCAATTTGGATAGAAAAATTTCTATATGTTGCGTCAAATGATAAAAAGCGTTACAATATAATTAGGATGCGTGGGGTGGTTGCTGTTATTATGATAGTTATACCATTAACTGTTGCCTGTTTCTGCTTTTCCAGCATCGCTATTTTTGGCAATTTGTTCTCGGTAGTTGCTCTCTATTTTGTCTTGGGTTCACAGAGTCTTGCTGTACACGGGCAAAATGTAGTTACAGCCATGGATGTTGGTGGTCTGGATGCCGCTAGAGTAAGTGTGGGTATGATAGTCAGCCGTGATGTTGGGGATATGGATGAGGCAGATATTGCTCGTTCTACAATTGAGTCGGTTTTAGAAAATGGTTGTGATGCGGTTTTTGGTGCGCTGTTTTGGTTTTTAGTATTGGGTGCTCCCGGTGCGGTTTTGTACCGTCTGGTTAATACCCTGGATGCAATGTGGGGATATCGTAACGAGCGTTATCTGTACTTTGGTTGGGCAGCAGCAAGGCTGGATGATCTACTTAACTATATTCCGGCCCGTTTAACTGCTTTAACTTACCTGTTGGTGGGAAAAAGCCGGTCAGCTTTGCGCTCTTGGTTACAGTGTAAAAACCGTAAAAGCCCCAATGCTACTCTGGTAATGGCAACTGGAGCTGGGGCGTTGGAAGTGATATTAGGTGGTCATACCGTTTATCACGGTGTTGCTCAACAAAACCCCATTATGGGGGTAGGATACCCACCTGTTATTGCAGATATTCCCCGTGCTATTGGGTTGGTCAGGCAGGGTGTCGTGCTTTGGTCTGTGGTGGTGTTGATCATAGGAGTTTTGGTAATTGCTTAATCATGGTGGTGGAATTCAACAGGCAGCACTGAATTTTGGTTTGCCTCCTGAGAAATGGTTGGACCTATCAACAGGAATCAACCCAATTGGCTGGAGTGTTCCTCAAATTCCTGCTGCTAAATGGCTACGTCTTCCAGAAGATGATGATGGTCTGATGCGCTCTGCAATTGCATATTATGGTAGTGAAAATATTCTTCCTGTTGCTGGTTCTCAAGCAGCTATTCAAGTTTTATCGCGTTTAACAGAAAAATTTCGGGTTGCCGTTCTCTCTCCAACATATTCAGAACATGCGCACTCATGGGGTTTTATCGGGAAAAAACATAAAAAACCATTTTATTCCACCCCTCCCAAGCATCAGGTTGAACAGGTAACTATTAGAGAGTTAGAAAAAAAAATTGAGTTATATGATGTAGTTGTTGTGGTTAATCCTAATAATCCAACTGGGACCGTAATCAATAAAGAGAAACTTTTTGAATGGCGAAAGCGTTTGGCTGTTGCTGGGGAGGCTTTTGGTCGGGAAAAATGGTTGATAGTGGATGAAGCCTTCATGGACTCTACCCCAGAACTCAGCATGATAGGGGAGACAGGTAAACCTGGGCTAATAGTTTTGCGCTCTTTGGGTAAATTTTTTGGCTTGGCAGGAGCCAGAGTCGGCTTTGTCTTTGGCTGGCCCCAGCTTCTCGATAGTATGAGGCAACTTCTGGGGCCATGGCAGATAACTGGTCCATCGCGATTTATAACAAAAGCTTGTTTGGAAGATACCCTTTGGCAAAATGAGACTCGCAAACAGCTATTTGCAAAACAGAAGCAGCTACAAGATTTGCTGAATAAATACAGTTTAACCCCAACAGGAGGTACAACTCTTTTTGTCTGGGTTAAAGTTTCTCGCAGCAAAGAGCTGTTCAACAATTTTGCTCAACAAGGTATTTTAGTTCGACGATTTAGTGACCCTGGAGGTATTCGTTTTGGCCTGCCGGGAGACCCAACCCAATGGCAACGCCTTGAAGATGCTCTTAAATTAATAAAAAACAATTAAAAGATGCAGCAGTTTTTAACATGCATTTTTGTTAGCTTAAAACTCAATCCCCCGTCCTGCACTAATTCCAGCTTCATAAGCGTGTTTAACCATACCCATTTCAGTAACAGTATCGGCTACTGTAATAACTTCTGGCAGAGCATCCCTGCCTGTTAATATCAGGTGGGTTTCGTAGGGTTTTTCTTTTTTGATGAAATCGGCAATTTCAACCCCGGATATCCAGCCGTAGCTAGCTGCATAGTTTATTTCGTCTAGTACCACCAGATCAAACTCACCGCTGCTGATTTTTTCTTTGGCAAATTGCCAAATCTTTTGGTTATTGCTTTTATCTTGCTCTGGGTTTTTGGTTATCCAGGTAAAACCATCACCCAAACAGTGCCATTCAATACCAGAAAGCTTTGCTGCTGCCATCTGTTCCCCGGTTTTGCGGGACTCTTTTTTTATAAACTGAATTACACAAATTTTATAACCCCATCCGGCAGCTCTTAATACCATACCAAAAGCACTGGATGATTTACCTTTACCCGGACCGGTTAAAACCACCACCCGACCATGACGTTTTTTAGCTTTAGAAGTTGCTGTTGTCTCAGAGTTAACCATTTATGAATTCCATTTAGGGGTTGCTAGCTTTAACGTAACCATGTTATCTGAATCACCCATCCATTGAAAATATTATTGTTAGAAAAGAGTGTGGGCTGTAATGGCAATTGAACTTATACTTGGCGGAGCTAGATCTGGCAAAAGCAGTTTGGCTGAAGATCTGGCAAAAAAAACCGGACTTGATGTAACCTATGTTGCCACTGCCCAAGCCAGAGACGCAGAGATGCAAACAAGGATTTTGCAGCATAAAAAAAGGCGACCTTCTCACTGGCAATTGGTTGAGGAGCAACTAAAATTATCGTCTGCTTTGGCAACACATGCTAAAGATGGTAGATTATTGCTCGTTGATTGCCTAACCCTTTGGCTCAGTAATATTTTGTTACAACCTGATTGGCAACAATTGTGGGAAAAAGAAAAAAGAGATCTGCTGGAAATTATACCAACTCTTGCTTCACCAATTATACTGGTAGCTAACGAAACCGGCTTGGGTATTGTCCCCATGGGGGAGTTGAGCCGTAATTTTGTTGATGAAAGTGGCTGGTTGCATCAAGATTTAGCTAAGATATGTGATAGAGTTATATTTACCGTGGCGGGACTCCCCATGGTTTTAAAAGGAGAAAAATTGTGAGACCAAACTGGTTGGATGTTCCTATTGCAGCACCATCACAAAAACATCGGCAAGAGGCACTGAACCATCAAGGACAGTTGACTAAACCTCCAGGATCATTAGGGGTGTTGGAAAAAATTGCTGTGGATTTTGCTGGCTGGCAACATACGGTAAAACCAAACCTGGAAAAGCTGAAAATTGTTGTATTTGCTGGAGATCATGGTGTTGTAGCATCAGGGGTATCGGCATTTCCCCAATCTGTTACTGTTGAAATGGTGAAAAATTTCTCCCGTGGTGGTGCAGCAATAACAGTGCTGGCGAAATATTTAAATGCCCTTTTTGAGGTGGTAGATGTTGGTACTGTTAACGACCCCGGCCCGCTACCGGGAGTTGTCTCCAGCCGGGTAGGTGCTGGAACCTTCGATATGAGCCAAGGAGCTGCAATGGATGAAAAGCAGCTTTATGCAGCCTTGGAGGTGGGTAGACAAGCAGCCATAAGAGGCCATGAGGCTGGGGTGCAACTTCTTGTGGGTGGTGAGATGGGTATTGGCAACACCACCGCTGCTGCTGCTGTGGGAGGGGTGTTGTCAGGACTTTCCCCGGCTTTAATGGCTGGTCCTGGTACCGGGCTGGACAGTGTAGGTGTTGCTAAAAAAACGGTAATAATTCAAAAAGCTCTAAATGTTAATAAACCAGATGCCAACGATCCCCTAGGGGTATTACGTAAAGTTGGTGGTTTTGAACTGGCAGCTTTGGCAGGATTTTATATCACTTCAGCCCAACTTGGTATTCCTGTTCTTGTAGATGGTTTTATCACTACCAGTGCCGCTTTAGCTGCTGTTAGATTACGCCCTGAGCTGGCAGAGTGGATGCTTTTTGCCCATCTATCTGAAGAGCCGGGCCATTCTGCGCTGTTAGCTGCAATAGGCGGTCAGGCTTTGGTTGATCTTGAAATGCGTTTGGGGGAGGGGAGTGGTGCAGCAGTTGCCGTTCCACTGTTGCAGATGGCCTGCTCTCTCCACGGAGGTATGGCTACATTTGCTCAGGCAGGTGTTTCCCAGGGATGACCCATACCGGCTATCAAGCTACTTTACCCCCCCATGTTGGGGTGGTTGATCTGATACGCCATGGTGAAGTGAAAGGGGGGCCGTGCTTTCGTGGTTCTTTAGATGACCCTATTACAGCCAATGGGCGAAAAACCATGGTGTCAATATTGGGAAAAATGGCTCCATGGGATCAAATTATTACATCACCTTTAAAACGCTGCCATAATGTAGCAACAACTATTGCCAAACAGTATTCAATCCCCATTAAAGTTGAGAAGGGATTTAGTGAAATATGTTTTGGTGAATGGGAAGGAAAAACAGCTACACAGATCATGGAGGCTGATAGTGAGGCTCTTAAGCTGTTTTGGCAAAACCCTGATGAGTACTCACCTCCTGGTGGTGAAAAAACTGCTGATTTTAAAAAAAGGGTCTTGATCCCTTGGGGTGAGCTATTAAGGGCAAAAAATGGCAGCCATAGACTTATAATAACCCATGGTGGCGTAATTAGGGCTATTTTAGCCGATATCCTCGGTCTATCATTAGCCGGGAGCTTTGTTTTGGATGTACCTTTGGCTTCTGTAAGTCGGGTTTATTTAAAGTTTGATGAACAGGGGCAAAGAGTTACTCCTCATCTGGCTTTTATGGGGTTATGCCGATGATAGCACCTATAGTTTTGGCCTTTGGCTTGTTAAGCAAAATTCCCATGCCCTCTATCTCTGTTCCCTCTCCCAGAGCATACGGGCTCTCTATACTTTTCTATCCGTTGGTTGGTGTTGTTATAGGGTTTGTGTTGGCTGTCGTTGCCTGGAGTTTAGAGGCTGTTGACCCTGGCCTACGTGGAGCATTGGTGCTTGTGGTGTGGGTTTGGCTCACTGGTGGGTTGCATCTTGATGGTCTGGCAGATGTTACAGATGCCTGGATCGGCGGTATGGGAAGCCGGGAAAAATGTTTGGCAATTTTAAAAGATCCCCGCAGTGGACCGGGTGCGGTTGTTGCAGTAACTCTTCTGCTTTTAGTAAAATTTGCCGCTCTACAGGCACTCTTTTCCAGTGATAACGGGGTGTGGTGGTTGTTGTTTGTGCCACTTTTTGGTCGTTTGGCAATGATGTTTTTGCTGTTAACCAGCGATTATATTAGAGAGTCTGGCATGGGGTTTCAAATGTCAGCCAATATTCCCCATAAGCTCACATGGTCTGTGCTGTTTATTTTCACCCTATTACCATCACTATTTATGGCGAGTGCTGAGATCCCTCTTGTAGGAGTAGCCATTTTTCTAGCAATATTTCGTAATAAAATCCAGCAACATCCCGGTGGTATAACAGGTGATTTTCTGGGTGCTGCTTGTGAGCTAAGCGAAGCTGCCTATCTCGTATGTTTAGCCATAATTCCTCTGTTTTAATCTCTGCTGAACTTCTGCCCATATTATTTAACAATAATATCTCCTAGCATCTTGTCAAAAGTTGGAAACAATTCATCCTAGATTCGGCAGTTGGCGGTACGTGGCGATAACTACCTAATCTAGATTCATGGGATACTAGAGGAATATATCATCACAATGCAGTTATTTGCCGCAACACCATCTAACATCAATAAACAGTATATTTCAGGTATTCACCCAGCCAACCATTTAATTTCCGGGCAGCCCGGTATGTGGGTTGTTTGGGATGTAATGGTAGGTCAAAACGGCTATTTTGCCCGTTTGGTCCCTGAACATAACGGACAGCCGTTGGGGTTTAGCCCATGTATGGCTAACGGTAAGGTGTGGGGTTATCTTCGGCATGAGGATGTGTTCAATGAAAGATAAAAAAAATATTAAAGTAAAGCATCTGTTAAATTTTGCCGAAGGTTATGCCGCCTGTATAGAGGCTACTTTTGAAAAGGGTTATGAGATGGATGACGAATGCCCATATGAACCTGGCTCTTTTGAAGAGCAGAGTTGGCATAATGGCTGGGAGAAGGCCAAAGATATTATATGCTAAGTGTAAAATAAACTTTAGCATGTAGAGTTTTTTTTAAATCCAATTATTGTTAAAAAATTATTTTTTTTCTTGTGCTTTTTTTATGCTGTTTTCATGAATTGGGTCATCTTCCATAAATTTTTGCCCATCCTCTTCAAGCCCTTTTTTATGGCTTGGCCAGAAAACCCAAAGAACAATAGCAACAAAAATAAGAAAAAACCAAATGAGAGAAAACTGTTTGGAGAAGGCCATCATTGTATCAAAGTCCATAGTTACTTCTCCTCTGGATTACCTTTTTGCACTGTGATTCGTTCCACATAACGAAAATCCACATTTGCGGTTTTTATAGCCCGAATCTTAACATCCCAATTTCCATGTTTTGGAGGGGTGATCATGGTGGAATAAACTCCCGGTTTTTCTTCTTTTAAAAGAAATGCCAAATCACTTCCTTCTCCAACAGGACGAAACAGAATACCTTCAACCTGTGCCCTTTGCACAGCTATATTTTCTCTTCCGCTAATGGTAACGCTTATCTTGCCTTCTTTACCAGCAACAAGATTTTCGCTATGTAGCTTTATGCTCCATCCTAGCTTGTCCTGTTTGCTTTGGGCATTGATTACTTTGTTGTAATGAAGTCCATGTTGATAGGGGTTTTTGTTGACCAATCCCGGCCATGAGTTCAACCCCATGGTTATCATTATGGCATCTGCAGAAAATACCACCAGAAAAAAAAGCACAATAGCGGTAGGCCATGGTTCAAAACGGCGGGTGGATTTTTCCTGGATTTCTATATTTTGTTCGTTCATCTAGGGCCTCATAAACTTACTGTCGTAAGAGAAGGTGTCGTCGGAGTTATCAGTAGCACGTAGTAGGAATGTTATAGGTTTTGAGCCTGACTCTATACTATTTTTTTGTTGTTTTAAAAAGAGGGTAAATGTCATAACCGCCCCAGATGGAACAGTAATAAGAGGTCTTTTCTGACTATCAAAATCATCTACAGCTACCACAGACAGAGATACATTTGGAAGGCCTGCAACTTCTAAGGAGAAAGTTCTGGCTTTGGGATACATATTAAGAATGCGAATGGTAAAGTTATTCTGAATACTACCATCTGACTGCATAATATAGATAGGCTGACGGTGTTTTATTACATTTAAAGAGAGTGGGGACTTGATAGCTAAGTATATTGATATGCCACCAATAAAAATGGTTAATAGTGCACCATAAATGAGGATTCTTGGGCGAAACCACTGAGTTTTTTCCCCTTGGATTTCGCGCATTGATGTGTAGCGAATCAACTTTTTTTTCATGTTCATACGGTCTTTTACTGTATCGCAAGCATCAATACACGCCCCACAGGTTATGCACTCATACTGTTGACCGTTGCGAATATCTATACCAGTGGGACATACCGTTACACAAGCGTTACAATCTATGCAGAGTCCTGTTTTTGTTTTGCTATTTTCTCTAATTCGGCGGTTGGACTCCCGTGGTTCACCTAGCTCTGGATGATAGGCAATAATAAGAGAGTCTTCATCAAACATAGCCCCTTGAAATCTGGCATAAGGGCACATGTATATACATACCTGCTCCCTTGCTATTCCTGCCATTATGTAGGTAGTTATTGTGATAAAAAAGAGGGTAAACCATGCAGGTCCGGGGGCTGTCCCATCCATAAATTGCCAAAACATGGTTGGGGCATCTACAAAATAGAAGACAAACGCCACTCCTGTTGCTATTCCTATAATTATCCAAACTATGTGTTTTGCAACCTTTATAAAAAATTTACGTAAGCTCCAACCTTCACTATCTAGCTTTATCCGCTGTTTTCTATTGCCTTCAAAAAATTTTTCCACATAGAGAAATAGATCAGTCCATACAGTTTGAAAGCACATGTAGCCACAAAAAATTCGCCCAGCAAGGGCAGTCATGAAAAATAGTGCAAGAGCAGCAGCAATTAGCACTATTGCCAAGAGAAATATATCCTGAGGCCAGATGACAATATCAAACATGTAGAATTTACGTGCTGGTAGATCAAACAGTACTGCTTGGTCGGGCAGACCTTCTGCTCGTTGCCAACGAACGACAGGAAGCAGATAATAGAGTCCTAAAAAAAATGCGACGAGTGACCAACGTAATCTGCGAAAAAAACCTGTTTGATAACGAGGATAAATCTTTTTCCAGTCAGAATATAAAGAGCTGGGTTGTTCAGGCATTAAAATTTTCCTTGATGCGTGGGGTGTACATAAAGACTATGTCGTTTGATATAGTAAAGCAGAACGATATCCTTGTTCAATAGCCATAGGACAATTAATTGTCAGTTAAGTTTCTTTTTAAACTAAATTGCACCCTCTCTTTCCTTAACAATAGCCAACTCGCTTTTGATCCGTCTTGCTCAATTAAGTACTAGCACTTTTTTTTGTTAATTTTTTAAAGGTATTTTTACGTGTTTTCAAAAGCATAAAAAGTACAATCAAATAATAAAAACCATACATTTAGTTTCCGTATCAACAAAAAAGTTGCTAAAATATTGCCCTTAAGCTAAATAAGCTCTTTCCAATAAATAAAATAGATGATAGCTTGTCTGTGTAAATTTGATTAAAGTCAATTTAAGCCATAATTTGTAGTGATTTATATGTGATTTAATACTAACTAAAAGGTAGTAAAATATCTCTATCACTAAAGATACAGTATCAGGACAAAATAATTATTCAGTTAATTTTTAAGTACAGGAGGAGATCGTGGGTCAAAAAAATGATTCAATAGCAACATATGACTATGGCATAGTGAAGATGTTTTCTGTTATGTCTATAGCATATGCGGTGGTCGGTTTTTTGGTGGGTATTATACTCGCCTTGGAATTGGCTTTCCCTGAGCTAAATGGCGGAATACCCTACATATCGTTTGGGCGGTTAAGACCGTTACATACGTCAGCGGTTATTTTTGCCTTTGGTGGCTCTGTTCTATTTGCAACTACATACTATGTAGTTCAACGAACCTGTCGAGCTAGACTGTTTTCAGATTTTCTCTCCAAATTGACTTTTTGGGGATGGAACCTGATAGTGGTTTTAGTGGTAGTTACCTATCCTCTTGGTCTTTCCCAAGGGATGGAATACGCAGAGATGATATGGCCTATCGATCTACTGATTGTAGTAGTTTGGGTGGCTTATTTTATCAACTTTGTCGGCACCCTCGCCAAACGTAAAGATCAACACATCTTTGTGGCTAACTGGTTCTTTTTGGCGTTTATAATTACGGTTGCCCTTCTGCATATCATCAATAATCTGGCTGTTCCTGTTAGTATCACTGCTTCTTATCCCGTTTGGTCAGGGGTACAGAGTGCTATGATTCAATGGTGGTATGGTCATAATGCTGTGGGCTTTTTCTTAACAGCGGCATTTTTGGGTATGATGTACTATTTTGTACCTAAACAGGCTGAACGCCCAATTTACTCCTATCGTCTCTCCATAGTACATTTCTGGTCTTTGGTATTCTTATACATCTGGGCTGGACCTCACCATCTTCACTATACAGCTCTTCCCGATTGGGCTGGCACTTTGGGTGCAACATTCTCCATCATGCTTCTTCTACCTTCATGGGGTGGTATGATCAACGGTATCATGACCCTTTCAGGTGCTTGGCATAAGCTGCGTACTGACCCAATTTTAAGATTTTTCATCATTTCACTATCCTTCTATGGTATGTCTACTTTTGAAGGTCCAATGATGGCAATCAAAGAGGTTAACGCTCTGTCTCACTACACAGATTGGACTGTTGGTCATGTTCACTCCGGTGCTTTGGGCTGGGTTGCCATGGTCTCTTTTGCATCTCTTTACCACATGATTCCTAAGTTATGGGGTACCACAATCCATTCGGTTAAATTGATCAATTTACATTTTTGGCTCGCTACCGTTGGTGTGGTTATCTACATCGTGGCTATGTGGATTTCTGGTGTTATGCAAGGTTTAATGTGGCGTGCATATGACGATTTTGGCAATTTGACTTACTCTTTTGCTGAAACTGTCGCAGCGATGCATCCCTACTATTTTATTCGCGCAATCGGCGGCATAGTCTTTCTGTTAGGGGCGTTGGTCATGGTCTATAATATATACATGACCATTTCAACTGCTAAAGATCGTCCCGTGGTAGCCGCATGAGTGTGGTACTAGCAAAACCGAGCAAGGAGAAACAACGGTGAAACACGAAACCATTGAAAAAAGTATTCCCTTAATGGCGATCTTGACCTTTGTCGTGGTCCTCATTGGAGGGATTGTTGAAATTGTTCCACTTTTCTATATTGAGTCCACTATAGAAAAGGTTGAAGGAATGCGTCCATATACCCCACTGGAACTACGGGGACAGGACATTTATATTAGAGAAGGTTGTTATAACTGCCACTCGCAAATGATCAGACCTTTCCGTGACGAGCAAGAGCGTTACGGTCACTATTCTCTCGCTGCTGAGAGCATGTATGACCATCCATTTCAGTGGGGATCTAAACGCACAGGGCCGGATCTGGCTCGTGTTGGTGGAAAATATTCTAACTTGTGGCATCAAGCTCACATGAAAAATCCTCGTGATATGGTTCCAGAGTCTGTCATGCCTGCATATCCATGGTTGGTAGAGAATGATTTGGAATATGGCAACATCACCAAGCGCATGGAAGTTTTACAGCTTGTTGGTGTTCCTTATAGTAAAGAGCAGATTGAAAACGCAGTTGCAGATCTAAAGGCTCAAGCAATACCAGATAGTGATTCTGATGCACTTTTAGCCCGTTATGGTGAAAAAGTTACATTGCAAAATTTTGATGGAGAACCTGCACGTATTACAGAGTTAGATGCCATTGTGGCTTATTTGCAAGTTTTGGGTACCATGGTCGATTTTTCTTCCTACCAAGCCCAGGCCCGCTGATTACTGGTGCAAAAGGTGTTAGTGAATAGAATAAGGAGATAGACAAAATGGCGGATGAAAAAGAAGTTGAGACTACTGGCCACCAGTGGGATGATGAAGAGGGATATCCTCTTAAAGAATATAATAACCCACTACCAAAATGGTGGTTGTACTCCTACTATGCAACAATTGTATATGCGGTAGTATATTGGGTTTTATATCCTGCTTGGCCTATTCCTGGTGGTGAGTTTACCAAGGGGGTTTTGGGTTGGTCACAGTATAAGCAGCTAGATGAAGAGATGGCTGCCGGTGTGGCTGCCAGAAAACCTTTTAATGACAAGCTTGCAGCCTTAACTACTGCCGAGATAACCAAGGATTCCCAGTTGCTGCAATACGCAGTCTCTGCTGGTAAGGCTATTTTTGGTGATAACTGCGCCCCATGTCATGGTAGTGGAGGTGTAGGTTCTAGAGCTGGTGGTTTTCCGACATTGGTAGATGACGATTGGCTTTACGGTGGAACTGTGGAGCAAATTAGTGAAACCATCCATGGTGGTCGCGCCGGGCAGATGCCTGCTCATCTTGACTCTGCAAATGGTAGCTTTACTGCAGCTCAAGTTGATGATTTAGCACAGTACACCCTATCTCTATCAGGTAGCTCTACAGATTCTGCAGCAGTCGGTCGTGGAGATGCACTTTATCATGGTGACGCTGGCTGTAATTATTGTCATGGTGATTCAGGAAAAGGGGCTTTACTTGGTAGTGCTGGTGGTGAGAAATTGGATGCCTCAATTGGTGCGCCAAACCTGACAGATGGTATTTGGCTTTATGGAGGTGATGCAAAAACTGTTAGGACTTCAATTGCCAATGGACGCAACGGTAAAATGCCTGCTTGGGCTACTGATACCGAAGGCACCAACCGTAAGTTGGATGAACTAGAGATAAAACAGCTATCCATATATGTACATACATTGGGTGGCGGAAAATAAGTTAGAAAAAAATATGAATAGAAAAAGGCTGTCTCACAATGGAATTTGAGACAGCCTTTTTTTTGAGATGTTTTTGAGTATTTTATAAATTTTTTTTCATATTTAAAAGAGGGATATAAAATGTCTCAGACCATCGATTGGAGTGACGAATATCTTGTTGGACTTGAAGAGATAGATGTTCAACACAAACGTATGGCTGAATTAATAAATAATATTTTAAAGATATCTTATAAACATCGTCCCAAAGAGGAACTCCTTGAGTCCATGGATATGTTTTTAAGATATGTAAAATGGCATTTTGGATGTGAAGAGATTTTAATGAAGGCTTATGACTTTCCAGATTATACTGAGCACAGGGATGAGCATGTTGTTTTAATTAACGATTTAATAAATAAGAAACACGAGATGGATAAAAAGATTTTATCAGTAAATGATCTATACAGCTTTTTCTTTGGCTGGTTTGGTGGTCACGCTTTTAGTGCCGATAAAGATATGGCTCCATTTATATCCATAAGAATTTCTAATTTGTAAACCTAATTTTCTGATTTATTTTTATTATAATCTTTTTCTTTATCTTTCTCCCCATTTTGCTTGGGGATCATATCTTGATCATCATCAAACAGTATCCGGTAACTCGGCCCCTCCATATCTTCAAACTGACCGCTTCGCACAGCCCAGATCATTAGACCTAAACCAATAAGGCCAAGAAAGAGGGCGGCTGGAAGTAAAATGTAGATTGCGTCCATTTATTATACCTATTTTGTTTATTCGTCTGATCAAGTTACTAGAAGAATACCACGCAGCTACTAAGATTGATAACATTTGTGTATTATGAGTTGTTAAAGGTATTGCGTAGACGTAGGGCGTTGCCAACTACTACTAAGCTTGATATAGGCATTGCAATGGCTGCGACTATGGGTGAAACGTAACCACCCATGGCAAGGGGAATTGCTACGCTGTTGTAGATAATTGAGATAAGAAAATTTTCGCGGATAATCTGCATTGTGCGCCTGGCAAGAATAAATGTTCGGGCTACATTGTTTAGGTTACGGTTGAGGAGAATAACATCGGCTGCTGCCACTGTTATGTCAGTTGCGTTCTCAACAGCCAAAGCAACATCCGAGCAAGCCAGAGCTGGGGCATCGTTAATACCGTCTCCAACCATGGCAGTAATCTCCCCTTGGGCTTGCAGTTGTTTAATATAATTTTCTTTTCCGGCTGGCAACGCTTCACTTTCACATTTTTCAATATCCATCTCTTTGGCAATCTGTTCTACTACTGCGCGTTGGTCACCTGATAAAAGGGTAACTGGCAACCCCATATTTTTTAGGGTTGCAATAGCCATTTTTGCATCACTCTTTGGACGGTCATTTAAGCCTATCCAACCCAGAATGTTTTTCTCCTCACTACAGAGTGCCCAGGTAACAGGAACCTCTTCATGGTCAGGGTAGCTAATGGGTGGGTTGGTTACACCCATGCTGGCAAACTCCAGACGGCCCACGCGGATTGTTTTGCCAGCATGGGTTGCCTCCATGCCCAGACCAGGACTATTTTTAGCTGATGTAAATTCTTGTGGCATCAACCAGTTGCGCTCTGCTACCGCTTTTACAATGGCTTTGCCAACTGGATGCTCGGAGAACTGCTCAACCCCTGCAGCACGAGTTAAGAGATACTCCTGACTTATACCTTTTGCCGATAGAATGCGGTCCACATGGGGTGTGCCTTGGGTGACTGTGCCAGTTTTGTCCAGCACCACTTGCGTTACCTTCTCAAGCCTCTCAAGTGTTTCACCATTTTTTACCAAAATACCTTCTTTCGCTGCTGTTCCAGTAGCCACAACCATAGCTGCAGGGGTTGCTAGCCCCAAGGCGCAAGGACAGGTAATTATCAGCAGGGCAACAGTATTTTGCAAAGCTTGGCTGGGGTCGTTGTATAACCAGTAGATAAGGGTTGCAGTGGCTAACAACAGAATGGTCCCTATAAACCAACCTGCAATTTTATCGGCCAGATTTTGAATGGGAGGTCGTTGGGATTGGGCCTCTTCAATTCTTTGAATGATTTTGGCTAATGTGGTGTTCTCACCAACTCTCTCTGCCTCTATGGTTATGGCTCCATCAACATTCATAGAGCCACCCGCAACAACACATCCAACTTTTTTACTAACACCAAGGCTCTCTCCTGTCAACATGGACTCATCAACAGAAGTCTGTCCTGTTATTATAGTGCCATCAACAGGAATTTTTTCTCCCGGTTTTATAAGTACCAAATCTCCCACACGGACCTCACGCACGGGAACTGTAACAAGTTGCTCATTACGTTGCACAGTTGCTGTTTTTGGCTCTAGGTTGAGCAATCTTTCTGTAGCCCCAGCAGCTTTTCGTCTGGCGGCAGCCTCTAGATAGCGTCCTGTAAGTAGTATAAAAATAAATAGGGTAACTGAATCAAAATACACCTCTCCATGTTGGCTCAAAGTGATGGTAACGCTATAACTATAAGTGGCAAACCCTCCTATGGTGATGGGTAGGTCCATATTTAAATGGCCCATGCGAAGGCTGCGCCATGCTCCTTTATAAAACTCCCCACCACTATAAAAAACTACCGGAGTGGCTAAGGCAAAGGAGAGCCAGTGAAAATAATTTTTAAATTCAGCCTCTATACCCTGAAAATATCCAGCATAAAGGGCTACAGAGAGAAACATTACATTTGCTGCACCAAAAGCGGCAACTCCTAAACGGTAGAGTAGTTCCCGGTTCTGTTTTTGAAAATTAAGTTCCCCTTTGGAGGGATCATAAGGTTCTGCTTGATAGCCTATAGAACGTATAGTTTTGATAATTGTTGATAGGGATGTTGTAGCTGGGTTCCAGCAAATCTTGGCTCTTTGGGTGGAAAAATTAACTTGTACGTTCTCAACACCCGAAAGTTTTCGCAAAACTTGTTCGTTAAGCCAGACACAAGCTGCGCAGTGGATGCCAGATAAAATAAGATTTATCTCCCGGTTTCCTCCCACATTCCGAACCAGACCGGATTGATAGTCGGGATCATCAAAGGCCAATAGCCCGGTATCGTCAAAATCTTCTGGTTGCAGAGTGCTGTTATCACCTTCTCTTAAGCGATAATAATCCTCAAGCCCCATACCTTCTATTATACGGTAGGCACCAAAGCAGCCACTACAGCAAAAAAGTTTTTCCTCTTGTTGGGAATCTGCCTGTTTTTTGTCACGAATTGGGCTTTGTTGCGGGACAGCCAAGCCACAATGATAGCAAGGGTGGGGTGATTGGGGTATGGGTTTCATATAGTATAAGTTAGGAGCCTGTTTTCAGTAAAATATCAATAATCATTCTATCCATTTCATTGCATTGCTGCTAGCCAGAATATTTTTTTATTTTCACACAATTCTATATCAGGGTATTGTCTGGTGATGACTCCTTCAATATTTGATCTATGGCTTACTTTTTTAACCGCACTTTTGGCAAGCGGTCACTGTATCGGTATGTGTGGTGGTATGGTGGCAGCATACTCTTTAAAACTACCAAAAAACAGTGGAATTTCCCTGTTTATGCCCCATATGTTATATGGGCTAGGACGAGTTTCTACCTATATTTTATTAGGAGCGTTATCGGGCTGGGTAGGTTCTTTGGGCTATACCTTTGGCAGGCCGGAAAATTTACAGGGAGTTCCCTATCTTGTGGCTGGAGGGGTGATGGTCTGGATGGGGTTGGATAGTGCTGGTCTACTTCCTTTTGTACGTCGGGAAAATAAGGGTGGGGGTGGAATAATAGCAGTTTTGGCAAAACGGTTGATGCAAGGATATCTACCAGGAAAAACGCTATTTTTAGGAATAATTACAGGTTTTCTTCCATGTGCACTGCACTGGGCATTTCAGGCCAAGGCTATAGCAGTGGGTTCTGTTTCAGGGGGGATGGCAATTTTATTGGCTTTCGGATTGGGTACTCTGCCGGCTCTTTGGGGTTTTGGATTGGTCTCTACCCTTTTAAGTCAAAAACTCAGGAACAAGCTATTGCGAGGGGCAGGTCTAATAATTGTTTTTATGGGGTTGATGACTATAAAACGTGGCTTTTTTTAGTTATCCTGGGGCGGTTATTCCGAAACAAGCCCCTCTATCTCTTCAATACGGGGATCTCCAGGAAATATTTTTCCAGCTTTTTCTAAATATAGTTTTGCTCTGCCAGATCTATCCCATATAGCAAGCTCAAGAAACCTTTCAAATACTGTGTTAAGTAACTCTTCAACAATGGGGCTGTCTATGTTTAGCTCCTGGAGTTGAGCTACCTTTTCCAAGGCGTTATCACCTCTGGGTAAGGAGAGCCGTGACTCTGTAATATTACGTTTTATACCATCAATTAATATATTGACATGGGGGGACTGTTGTTCTAGTAGTTCTGCCTCGGCTTGTTCTTTAAAAGGACTGGGTGATGATTGTCCTAATGGGCGTTTTTTTGGTGATAAATCAGGAAGAGGCTGTTCTATCAAAAATGTCACTTGGTTTGGTGGTGTGATCTCCTGTTTAACCTCAGGGGGTGTTAAGGTTTTTGGTGAGTTAACTACAGTTGTAGTATTTTCTGCGTCACTATCTACCAACATTTCATCGGTTTTTTTGCTTGTTGGCAAGCTCTGCTCTGTTTCAACAGGTACACTGGAATTATCTAGCGATAGTTCCATATCTTGTTGCTTAACCTTTGAGTCGGTCAATGGGGGTGCACTGTTTGGAGGCAGGGTTAATATATTTAATATTTCCTCTTTATGTGTGGTTTGAGCCTTAGCTGATTGTGGTTGTTTTTCGTGAGTCGTGACCTCTGTTTTACTGCTGTTTAATTTTGGTTTACTTACCTCTTTTACTTCTTTTACCTCAGTTGCCTTTTTTACTACTTGGGTATAAGCAATATTTTTATTAATAGATGAGTTTAAATGTATTATTACCCCTGATAATATTCCAATTATCGCTACAGCTATCACTAAAAACAGTCTATTATCTTTTGTCTTTTCTGGTGTAACTGGTTCTGTTGTAAGGATGGAAACTTCTTCTGGCCGCGTATATGAACTGGGTTCACTAATGTGAGGTGTGGATTTTGACAATAGAGAAAAGTTGTTTTGTGAGGTAATCAAGGCATAAAGATTTACCATTAAGCCAAGTTGGCGTAGTTCTAAAAAATCTTCGTCTGGCAACTCTTCTAGTTTTTTTTGGTCCAATACAAAAAAGTTACTTAGTTGAGCTACCTTCTCACCGGGCAAAAACTCTGATAGCTTTTTTGTCTGGAAAAGATTTTTTTCATAGAGTTTATAGACAACCCAGTCTGTGTGACCCATCTCTTTTTGATAGTTGAGATGTTTTTTGCGAATATTTTTAAGGGTAGGAGTTGCCTCTCCAGTTGGAGTAAACAGGGGTTGTCCTGTATTATCATCTGAAGATTTTTGTTGGAAATGGGGTGCGTGTCTATCAATAAGAAGTGTCAGTTGACCATTCTCATCTATGTGTCCCGGATAAAAAGGATAGCTGGAAATACTAGCAGGAATCATCCTGCTCTCCATCCACTTCCCCTGCTCTGTAATGGATACATTACCTCGCGCTGGTTCTGTTCCAAGTAGAGCCATAGGGGTTAATTTTTCATCCCCTTTGCTTAAATAAAATATGATTGGATAGCATCTAGCAGCTTCAATTAACTCTGAAAAGAGTAGGGGAGCCAAAAGTCGTTTTGCCATATTGCTATAGCAGTTCTGCGGGGTATATATCAGCTCTTTGTGTTCTGATGGGTGCAAAATTTCAAGTTTAATATTCATCTCTACTTTTTAGTCCTTCCAACTCACTCTTTTTCTCTAATAAGATGTTTTAGTGATGGTGAAGTACTAATCCGCATTAGGACGATAACAACGCTGCCTACAGCATAGTATAACACATTATCAAATTTATTGTTCCCTAAGCCAGAATTAATCACATAACATATAAAAATACCAGCACAAATACCTAAAATAGTAACTATTCCTAATAATTTATTCTTTTTACTCAATTTCTTGACCTAAATTTGCGTCTGAATCATATAAACAATAGCAGTTCCTGCCTCTTTTTTTAGCGAGGTACATAGAATAGTCGGCATTGCGAAGTAGAGTTTCTATATCTTCACCATCCTGAGGAAAAATTGTAATACCAATAGAAGCGGATATAGTTACTTTTTCTCCCTCCAAGACAAAAGGCTCTTGTAAACTCATTAAAATTTTTGTGGCAATATTTTTAGGATCTTCAATAACAGAAATTTCTGAAAGAACCACTGTGAATTCATCTCCACCCATACGGGCAACAGTGTCTGATTGGCGAATACAACCTAGCATCCGTGTTGCCACTTCTTTTAATAGCTGATCTCCTGCTGCATGGCCCAAATTATCATTTACAATTTTAAATCTGTCTAAATCGACAAACATTAAAGCCATTTTGCTTTTTCTACGACTACACAAATAAATTGCAGAACGCAGGCGGTCCATAAATAGTGTTCTGTTGGGAAGATCGGTCAATGCGTCATGAGTAGCCTGGTGCTGGATTCTATCTTGGGCATCTTTGCGATCTAATAGTATACGGATACGTTGTCGTAATACCGCCCAGTGAATAGGTTTGGTTATGTAATCTTCTGCTCCTACTGCAAATGCTAGATTAACGGATGCATCGTCTGAGAGAGCAGTGACCATAACTATAGGAGTTTGTCTGCTACCAGGAATAGTTCTGATTAATTCACAGGCCTGAAATCCATCCATCTTTGGCATATCAGCGTCAAGTAGGGCTAAATCTGGTTTATGTTCTTTAAAGGCAGCTACCGCTTCATTACCATTATTTACCAATACTGAGTCATAACCGTTATCTTTTAAGAATGTATCAATAAGGTCAAGAACAACCTCATCATCATCTGCTACGAGGATAATAGAGCGTTTAAGTGTGGTCTGATTATTCAAACATTTTCTCCGCTTAAAAATAACTCTAATTCACTCTGGACAACTCCACACTCTTTTTTGAGTGCATCTAACAAATTTTCATCTTGTGGAAGTTGACCAGCCCTACCTGCTAACTCCATCTGGTGACATATTGAGACTAATTGTTCTGCCCCAAATGATGCTGAAGAACCTTTTAGTTTATGAGCAGAACTTTTTAAACTATCACTATTCTTCTGATTAATAGCCTCGACTATAGCTGTATAGCGATTTGGCAATTGATCTAAAAATTTTCCCAATGGACTATCAATATTTCCACCAAGGTCTTTACGTAATTTATTCAATATATCCAAATTGATAGCATTGTAACTATTTTTCAGGTTTTTATTGTCAGAATTTTTAGATTGTTCTGTACTCTCTTCATTATAGTGTAAACTACTGCTAACATCACTGCTATTTTTTACAAAACTATCTATAACATCAAGTAGGTGTTTCATACGTATTGGTTTAGAAAGATACATATCACAACCTGCTTCAATGGTTTTTTCGAGATCTTCTTTCATGGCATTTGCAGTGAGAGCCACAATTGGAACAGCAGGTCGGTTGGTCTTTTTCTCTAAGGCTCTAATACGTCTTGTCGCTTCATAACCATCCATAATGGGCATCATCATGTCCATCATGATCATATTAAAACTTCCCTTTGCAAATGCTTCTACTGCTTGTTTACCATTTTTTGTAATTTGCAGAGTATGTGGAGTCGTTTTTAGAAAAGCTTTAATTACTAATATATTATCATCAGCATCATCCACCAAAAGGATATGCATAGCACTTTCTTGAGTTGCTTTTTTTGTCTCGGATGAATTCCGAGACTTCTGTCTTATCACCTGTGTCAAAGTTATGTCTGCAAGATTTCCTACTGATTTTGGTAGTCTAGCCGTAAAGCTAAAGCTACTACCTTTGCCAACTTCACTCTCTACCTGAATTGTACCACCCATTTTCTCCACTAAATGGTTACAAATTGAGAGTCCTAAACCCGACCCACCAAAGCGACGAGTTATGGAATTATCGGCTTGGGTAAATGGCTGAAAGATGGAGTTGAGCTTTTTGTGAGAAATGCCAATACCTGTGTCCCTAACCACAAAGAGAATACGATCTTTAAAATGGGATTTTACTTCAAGTGTTATTTTTCCCTGCTCGGTAAATTTTATAGCGTTGCCCAGTAAGTTTAGCAGTATCTGTCTAAGGCGTTGAGGATCACCAACAATGATTTTGTTGCATTTGGGATCTATATTATAGTCTAATTTGAGATTCTTTGAGGTTGCTCTTTGCTCTAGGATATGAATACTGCTTGATATTAAATCAGGAAGATTAAAAGAGACTGCCTCAAGCTCCAATTGACCCGCTTCAATTTTAGAAAGATCAAGGATGTCATTTATGAGGGCCAACAACCCTTCGCCTGCATGGGTTAAAATATCTAAATGGTGCAATTGTGTTTCATTCAACTCACTCTGAGCCAAAACCTCTCCCATACCTAAAATAGCATTCATGGGGGTTCTAATATCATGACTCATAGCAGCTAAAAATTGACTTTTTGCCCTGTTGGCTAGTTCAGCATTTTGTTTTGCTTCGCAAAGATCATCTTCTGCTAGTTTTCTATCAGTGATATCAGTAGCAATTCCCCCAATGGCAAATATTTTATTGTTTTCGTTGAAAAGAGGAAATTTTACAGAAATATAGGTGCGATGTTCCTCTTTGTGTCTAATAACCTCTTCTATTTCTAAAGATTTTCGATGTTTCAAAACAGCTAAATCATTTTCATAAAGTTTCTGGGCTATTGCATAAGGAAACAGATCAAAATCACTCTTATCGATAACATCCAGGTTGCTTATATTGAACAACTCTTCAAATCTGCGGTTTACCAGTATATAGCGACCATCAATATTTTTTAAAAATACCACAGCAGAGGTGTTTGATAGAATAGCTTGCAGTTGGTTTTCGCTTTTAACCAATAAATCCATGGTTTTGTGGAGTTCATGCTCTCCTTGTTTTTGTTCTGTTATATCAATAAAAAAACCACGTAAGCCTGTAACTTCATCATTTTTTCTTACCAAAGTTACTACGTCACGAAGCCAAACAGTTGCGCCTTGTGCTGATATAACGCGATATTCAAAATCGTGATCTTCGCCTTTTTTGGTAGATGTCAAGGAGAACCTTTTTGCCACTTCCCGATCATCTGGATGAAGACGGCTAACCCAATAATCAAAATCAGTCCAATCTTCTACTGGATATCCAAGAAGGTTCTTGATTTGTGGTCCCATATAGGTAAATTTGTTGTTTGCCAAATCCATTTCCCAAGGCACAAAATTGGAGGTCTCTAGTAGCAGTCGGTACTGTTCATGGCTTTCGTTAAGTGCATTTTCCCGAATTTTCCTCTCGATAATACGATGAATCCGCAAGCGTAAAACAGACCAGTTTACAGGTTTGGTAATATACTCATCTGCTCCAACTTCAAAGGCGCGGTCTACTGACCGTTCATCTGCCAAAGCGGTGATCATTATGACAGGGATTGATCTGTTTTTTGGATTTTTTTGCAGTTGGGAACAAACTTGAAACCCATCCATATCAGGCATGTTGGCATCTAATAATATGAGGTCAGGTGTGTGCTCATCACAAAATGCTAAAGCATCTTTACCATTTTGACATTCATGGACTCTATAGTTTTTGGTTTCCAAAAAACCAGCAAGAGAGTCACGAAAATCTTCATCGTCGTCCACAACCATAATCAATGGCATGGGTTTTGGCGTTTCACTCATTAACATTATTTTCGATTACCTTTTTTAACTCTCTTATAACATTGTCACTCTCTTCTTCCATATTATTGAGTATAATTGGTAACTCATCAAATGAATCATCTTGTATAAGTTGCTCAAGTTGATCGCTCAACTCCCCCAATCTTACCGCTCCAAACTGTTTCGCCATACCTTTTAATTTATGGGCTGTTTGTCCAACTTCTATAAAATCACCTTTTTTAATACCCGCAGCAACCGTTTGCAACTCCTGAGGGAGACGAAGAATAAAGCGGTTAATGATTTTGTCACTTCTCGGGCCAACCTGATCTTTATAGTTTAAAAGAGCGTTCCTGTCGAACGAAGGGAGTTCATCATCTACTTTTAAAATGTGATTGCACCATTTTTCAATCATCAGTTGCAGATCATTAGCCTGTATAGGTTTGGCAAGATAGTCATCCATTCCTACAGAAAGACAGTGGTTTCTATCTTCTTCCATGGCTTTTGCGGTCAAGGCTACTATTGGCAGATGCTCAGACCCACTTTTAGTTTGTTCATTCTCTCGAATTTTGATTGTTGTCTCATAACCGTCAATACCGGGCATATGGCAATCCATAAAGACCAAATCATACTCTTTTGCTGCCAAATATCCCAGTGCGTCTTCGCCGTTTATTGCCCAATCTGCATGATATCCAAGAATATTCAACATCTCAATGGCAACCTCTGCATTGATGTCGCTATCTTCAACAATAAGAATTTTACAAGGCTTGCTAGGTGTATCAACTCTTTTTTCTATGGTAGATACAGTTTGATTTTTAGAAATTTTTTCTGGTGTAGCAACATTATGTAAAACATCAAAAATAGAGTTGTATAAAATTGATCTACGTACTGGCTTGCGCAGTAATATCTTTAAGTTTTTGGTGTTATTAAGTATGGGTTCTTCATGGTCTGCTACAGATGAGAGTAGAATAACAGGTATTTTAGCAAGTTTTTTCTCTTTAGCCATATTTTCAGCAAGCTCAACACCAGTCATTCCGGGCATCATGTGGTCCATTAAGATCAGGTCAAACTGCCTGTTATCTCTCTCTGCTTTGATCAACATTTCATGAGCTATAATCGCATCCTCAGCCTCTTCACACTCAAGGCCCCATAAATGTACATATTCTCTTGCAATCTCACGATTAATGGCATTGTCATCAACAATAAGCAGTCGAGTTTTTCTTAAGTTTCTTCTGTTCTGGGTTGCTCTTTTAGAAGTCTCATTACTGATGATTGCCATGTCATCTCTTAAAAAAGCAATTTCAAACCAGAAGGTAGAACCTTTGCCTGGTATGCTCTCTAAGCCCAACTTACCCCCTAATAGATCCATTAAACGTTTAACAATTGCTAAACCTAACCCAGTACCACCAAAATTTCTGCTGGTAGAGCTATCCCCCTGGACAAAAGGTTCAAAGAGAGCTTTTTGTATCTCAAGGGGAATACCGACTCCTGTATCGGTAACTTCTACACGAACATTTAACATCTTATCAGTTTTCTTTTGTTCTATCACGTTTACCATCACACTACCTTGATGGGTAAATTTAATAGCGTTGCCAATTAAATTTACCAGTACT
>JADFYX010000019.1 GCA_015232795.1 Magnetococcales bacterium | reverse complement strand
AAATTTGAAAAAAAACTGTGCGCCACTAGTGCAAGTAGTATTACCAGTTTTAAGCCAGGTTCTAAAATTATTTCTGAGGGTGAGAAAGACACTTTTTTTTATATAATTCTTTTGGGAAATGTAAAAATTTTAAAACAAAACGTAGAGATAAATACCATGGGAGAGGGTGATTTTTTTGGGGAGATGGCCTTTCTTACCAATACCCCTAGAACTACCTCGGTAATAGCTCAAAATCGTGTGGTTGCTTATCGGCTAGATCAAGAAAAAATGCAGATGTTGCAAGGTTCTATTCGCGAAAAAATAAAGGATCAGTGTATAATAAAACTGGTTGCCGGGGCAGAAAGATTGACTGAAGAGATTAGAATACGTTTGTAAACAGGATATCTAGAAAATATATGAAAACAGGCAAGCCATTAAAGCCAGAATACCATAATTTGCTTATGGTATTGGATGCCGACTCCCCTACGGTTTTGACTGTCCAAGAACGTGTTTTGCAGTTGCTGAAAAACAACAGCAAGGCTAGTGTTACAGGTGTCGCTCTACCTGTCGAAAAGGGTGATGCAAAATCCCCTTTGGCTCAGGCTAAAAGTGCATTCCAGGCTGCTGGTATCAACTACAAGGGCTACCTCCTTAAAAACAGTAATCGCCAACTGTTTGCTCTAATAAAAGAAAAACAATACGATTTAATTGTTCTTGGCATTGGCAGTGATGAAGAGGCCAAAGCTATAGAGCAGTCCACATTGTTAATTACACTTCTTGCCAAAGTAACCTGCGATCTGTTGATTATTCGCCCAGATCAAATTCCAGAATTTGTTCCTCCCCATTTTCAGGTTGAAAAAGCTAGCAGAGACTCTTTACCATCTCAAGATAAACAAAAGGCAGTGATAAGGGAGGCCCCTCAGGGTAAAGACTACCTTGATCTCCTCTCTAATAATAAAGATATTGCTGCAAGTAAAAACCCTGACGAGAACCCAAAGGCTAGTAAGGTTACTTACGATGATGCAGAAAAACAGGGTGGTGGAAATATTCTGCATGATGAGGTCAAAGGGGGGGGTGTTTCCCAGGATAATGATGGCACTAGGGGTGGAAATATTCCAGATAGTGATGGAAAAAGTGCAAGGGGTAATAAAGTCCCAGAGGGTGATGATGAGAGAAACTCCAGGGGTAAGATACCTGAAGTGGATGATGATGAGAGACGCCGCAGAGGTTTGATTCCCAATGATGAAGAAGATGCTCGTAAGCGTAGAGGTCTGATTCCCAATGATGACGAAGATGCTCGTAAGCGCAGAGGTAGGATTCCTGGTGACCATGGGGTTGATGGCTATAGAAGAAGAGGTAAGATCCCTGGTGGAGGAGATGGTGAGAACCAACGCAAGGGGCGGATTCCCACAGGAGATGATGACGAAAGCGGATATTCATCCCAAGAAGTTCATGAAATGATGGATCATATTAATTTTTTTCGTAATTTTTCCAATTATGAAAAGAAAAGATGTGCAAATACCGAAAGCAGTATTGTGATTTTTGAACCTGAAACAGAAATTATTAGAGAGGGAGGGCGAGATACGTTCTTCTACATCATCCTTTCAGGCTCAGTAAATGTGTTTAAAGGAAAACTACAGATAAACTCCATGGGTGAGGGGGATTTTTTTGGGGAGATGGCTTTTCTGACCAACACAGAAAGAAGCACGTCAGTGATAGCTGCCCAAAGAGTGGTTGCCTATCGGTTGGATAGGTTGAAAATGAAAAGAATGCAGAGTTCTATCCGGGAAAAAATTAAGGATCAGTGTATAGAAAAGTTGGTAGGTCATGTGGATAGGCTTACTGAAAGGCTGTTAGAGTTGATGTAACTCTATTAACAATATAATTTACCAATAGAATACTAGAGGAGTTGTTTTGGGGAGATAGTTATTTATCTGTCATAGTGATTAAGGTACCACCTTGACCATTTTCTATGCGTTTTAAATGGAAAGAGACACAGCCATCTTCGGGGTTCTCTTTGGCAAGAACCTCTAGTTCTTTTTGGGCTTCTGTTATATTGTTGTCTTCTAATAGTTTGAAGGCGTGAAGATAACGATCAAAATAGGGTTTGTTGTCATGCTGATCTGTAGGAATAACCTCAAAAATTGCTATTGGCTCTTTTTTGCCTTTTAGAACAACATCTCCAATTGGCCGATGTTGGCTAATATTGCCAGATTCAATGCTGCGACCTGATGCGCAAATTTGTGTTAAAAAATATTTGTTTAGGCCCTCAATTCTAGCACCAGTATTAACCGCATCTCCAAGTGGTGTGTATTTAAAACGGTCCTCTGCACCAAAGTTGCCAACTAAAGCCTCACCAGTATTAATGCCAATTCGGGTACGACCAAAACCAAGGCGAATCGCCTCTGGGGTTTTTTGAAACTCTTTTGTTACCATGTTTATCGCAAGTGCACATGTAAGAGCGCGGTTAGCATGGTCTTTTTGATCTAGTGGGGCGTTAAACATAGCAAACACAGCGTCACCAATAAGATCCACCACCATGCCCCCATGTTGCAGAATTGTAGAACATACTCCATCTAGGTAGATATTCATTTGCGGGGCTAATTCAAGGGGGTCAGATTTTTCTGAAACCGTGGTAAAACCTTCGATGTCCGTAAATAAAAATGTCAACTCTCGTCTCTCTGCCCCCCGTGAAAGGCGTTCTGGATCATTAACCAAAAGGTCTACCAGCTCTGGCGAGAGATAACGGGAGAAAGCCTGCTTGAGAAAGGCTCTTTTTTTTCTATCTTCTCTACCCCGATAGATCTCGGAGAAGATAAATGAAAAAAGAAAGCCCAAGGTTGGAAGAATAAGTGGAACTAAGGCCCCACCATTTTTATAGAGATAAAAACCACCCAACCAGATAATAGGAATAGAGATAACTATTAATATGAGCCGTATCCATAACTTGATAGGAACCCAAGCCAAGAAAGTGCCAAACAGTGCAAATACCGATAAAATAAAGGCGTTATGGAGAGGAGACGGGGTTGGTGAATCCCGATTTTCAAGTATTTGGGACAAAGAGTGGCCTAAAATATATATTCCCGGCATACCAAATTGCGTCAACCCTTTTTGGTTTCGGGCATTAATTGAAAAAGGGGTGCGATGGCGGTCTCTTAAGGAGAGGTCAGAACCTATCAAAATAATTTTATCTTTAAACCAGCTTGGGGGGAGAAAAGAGATCATCTGGGCAGGAAAAACCCGAAAAGGACCGCTATCTTCATTGTCTTGTGGAGATCCGCGCCAAGCAAGTTCTATGGGCTCTTTTGGTGGCGTTACCCCAAGTTGTTTAGCAAGGTTTGCTGTAACACTGGGTATAAACTCCCCATTGGTAGTAATTTTTCCTGGAAAAACTTTGCGAACAGTGTTGTCAAAAGGGTCTTTACCTAAGTTGGCTAGTCCAAAATGGCCTTTTGGCAGATAACTGTTAAGGTACTCTTGTTGGAAAGTTGTTAGCAGATTGTTGGAGTCGATATAGCTGATTGCAAGAGGTTTTTTATAATTATCTATTACCTCTTTTAGCTTTTTATCTTTTTCTGGCTCTGTAGGTTGATCTAACAGCACATCTAAAAGCACAGCTTTAACCTGTTTTTCTTCCAGATCTTGCAAAAGTTTGGCTAAAAAATTGCGGTCAATAGGAGAGCGGTAAGGAAAACGCCTAAGGGTCTCTTCAGTAATAGTGACAATGATAATATCTGGTTGTTGTGGTTCGGCTGGTGTAAGTGTGGCTATACGAACATCAGAAATCCAACGCTCCATCATCCCTAAAACCGATAGCTTCTCCATGCCAATCCAGGAGAGGCCCGCTGCCATAAGAAAAACTAATATGGCATAGATGATATTGCGGATGTTGTTCAATAACTTGGTCCTTAAAAAAACAGCTTATTCTCACTTCACGAGAATGAGCTGTTTTAAAATATATATCAAGCTACCAATTTTGATTTTTTCCTAAGCTTTGAGTTTGCCCTGTCATGTCAACCTCAGCTTTTTTCTATAGGAAAGAGTGAACCAATGTTTTAAACTGTGGGATACAGCCTTTCTCTTTTAGCCAAGCTGCTTGGGCTAGTTTTGACTGTAGGGAATCAGGGACAAGATTAAGGGAGCCTTTTGAGTTGTTTTTATCAAGGGTAATTTGGTAGACAGCTCCATCTATAACTGGCATGGCTGGAGGTGAGGCCAGTTGGCTTTTACCTTGAGACCATACTGTTTTTGCATTCCAGGTATGTTCAAGAATCTTTATGCTAATATTGCTAGATTCAGCTTTGTTTGACCGCCAAAAGATTACTTTGTCACCTTCACGATAACAGTAAGGGCCATCCTTTGTTACATCAAGAACCCATGGGCTTGGTAGTGGTGCAGGACGACTAGCCAACCTGAACACATCGTCAGTGCTACGTGTGATCCCGAAGCTCTCTTCACCCTGTCCGGAGTCGGAGAGTAGATTAAGGAGAGCTTCCTTAACACTCTTTTTGTTTTTCTCATCGATACTACCCATAGGCATACCACTGAAAGGACCCACAAGGCGGATCATCTTGCCTGTTGGGGATATCAGAGACAGCTCTTGCCCGGGATTTAATGTTAAATCTTGTGTGCTGCTTATAATTGCACCAGATTTTAGCTGCATACCTTTGGCAGAGTAGACAATAAGGTTGTCAGCTAGAGCTACTGAAGAAAAGAGTAACCCTGTTAAAATAGCACCTGATATAAATAACTGTTTGAAGCGTAACATTGTAACCTCCACTTTTATATTCTGCATTATTGGCTAAATCCTAGCCTTTATTTATTTAAGTTACAATAAATTATTGCAACCATCGTACCACTGCTAAAATTTTAATAAATACCTATTTATTTCAGTTAGTTACATTTGTATGAAGTAAATATATTTTTGTGATACTGAGGGTTGATATGTAAAATTAGTTTACTAATAAAGTTTGTAAAGTGTTGTATATATGAATATATAGTGCATTTGTTAATATTTTGGTGTGAAAAATAATTTTACACTATATTGAGCTATCCTTCTTTAAAAGCTGCTTTCGCGAATAAAAACTTGGGCAATTTGTCGCCAAAGTTGTTGAAAAAGGGCCTCATTTTCAGCTTGCAGTTGCAGTTCTCCTGGTGTTTCAAAGGTAATTTTTCCAAGAGGCTCTACGCTGTCTAATGTTAAACGATATATTGGTGATAGGGGAATAAAACGCCCTTTTTCATCCTCCCACACCCCAATGGGACCACCAAAAATAGAGGCAAAATAGGGCTGTTCAAGATACTGTATAGCTACAGGATCTAAATTTAACAAACGTACCGTAATGGGTGGTTTGCTTGGGTCTTTGGGCTGAAATGTACCCAGGCTATTGGGAATAACTCTTTTTTGGGCGGCAAGGGATATAAAGCCTTGTATTTGTGGTGGACCGTTATCAATCAATACCAATATAGCCTCGGTTTTGCCCAGCCATCTTCCTGGGGTTAGCCCTTTTTTAATATCAGTCACAACCCCTGCAAAAGGTGCGGTCAGGTTGAGTTTGGCCTTTTGTTCTAAAAGTCCATCTTTTTTTGTGAAAAGTGTTACCATCTCCTTTTGCATTACACTACTGTTCTCCAAAAGAGAACGGCTGGATGTGGCGTGGTTTATCTTCCATTTAAGGTCGGCAATACGGTTGTTGGCTTTGGTCAAATCATGTTCTAGATCAGGGGAGCTAAGTGTTGCCAACAACTCACCAGCATTTACAGTTTGGCCTCTTTTAACTGCAATATTTTGCAAAATGGATGGGGTGGGAGGGTAGAGCTCAACCTGCATTTTTGCTTTTAAAATGGCAGGAATTTCAACACTGTTTTGCCAGGGTATCAACAATACAACTGCAAGTACCACAATAGCTGTAATGGTTGATATTGATCTGATGTTCCAGTGTAGTTCTGCTTTTCTCACCCACCACTCCCCAAGTTCCCTATATATAGGCCGTACAATAAACCAGATTAACTCCACCAGCATTAAAAAAATGCCGAGAAGTTTGAAAAGCAAATGATAAACTAAAAGCGCGATTCCTAAAAAAAGTAAGAGACGGTAGATCCATGTGGTATAGGCATAAATAAGCAAAACTGCCTTACGCCGGGGGCGAAAATATTCTGGTGGAGGAGCGTTCAGTCCTAAAAGCCACTCCCGTAGTTGCCATCTCCCCAAAGCAAAGGCCCGTTCTTGCAGGTTATCCATTGCCAGATAGTCTGCTAACAGATAATAACCATCAAAGCGCATCCAGGGGTTTAAGTTAATAGCCAAAGAGGTGATCCAGGTTACGGTTGCTAGCATAACCACCCCGTTGCGTCCTGCCCCCTCTGGCATAAAATTCCACAATAAAGTAGCAAAAACCGCTATTATCAGTTCGGCACCAACTCCAGATAAAGCAACCGCAAGACGAGAACGGCGCGAGCTTAGTTTCCAAACCTCACTGGTGTCGGTGTAGAGAATAGGAAAGAGCACCATAAAGGCTACCCCCATTGTGGGAATTCGACAGCCAAAATAACTTGCGGTTATGCCGTGGCCCAGTTCATGTATAACCTTTACAAAAACCAGGGCAAGCATATACCACATTACTCCTTCAGCTGTGAAAAAATAGTCAAATGTAGCGCCAAAAGAGTCCCACTGCCGAGCAGTTAAATAGAGACCTGCAAAACCGGCAATAGCCAATATAACCATAAATGTACGGGTATAGATAAATGCAACCCAAGGAATCGCGGATTGCAAAAATTTATCTGGATGCCACAAGGGGATTTTAAAAAACAGATAGTGGTGTAAAAGCCATTTTAAGCTACTTTGTTTAGATTGTTGCGATTGCTTTAATAAAAATTGCACATCTTGTTGTTCTGAGGCGGTTAGAAGATTGTTTTTAATTAAAAAATTGTGCATTGTCGCAACTTGAGCAAGGGAAACAGACAAGCCACTATCTTGTTGCACTGCTGCTATAATTTTTTGGCTACTGCCAAGCTTCCAGTGGTTCAATATAGAACGTTCCAACCATTGCAAGCGAAAAAAACGGTTGTTAATGGGGTCGTGCAAACTCCATGTGGGTCCATTATTGGGGTCTGAAGGGCCACTATATATTTTTAAATCCTGGCGTAGATCGCCAATTGGCAGATCTACTGCACTTAGATTTAAAGTTAGTGGTGTCGTATCAGAAACCAACGGCTTGGCGCAGAACGGTTAAAGGACGACGGAAGAGATAATAAAAAATTGATGTTTGTGGTCCCAATAGTTTAGCTGTCCCTTGTATTCCAATACGGGGAGGTGTTGGGGTTGCCAACAGTTTAGCCGTTAGTCTGTAAGCCAGAATACCGTTTTGATCCACAGTGGCTTGATAAGATGCATAGTGTAGTTTTGCCGGTAGGGGATTTAATGGATCACTATTTAAAAACAGCAAAACCTCTGCTCCTGGTTGCATAATGATGGCATCATCCACTGCTAAAGATATTTCCACCTCTACCTCGTTGGCATTGGCTATTACCATTACCTGCTCACCTACCTCTACTGGACGACCTTGCCAATGGGATGGATTGGAAAACATAGCTATACCATCATTTTGGGCCCGAACAACGGTTCTTTCCAAAAGCTCTTGGGCATAAGTTGCTTCGGCGGTGTGCTGTTTAATCTGTGATTCTAACAGGGGTAGGTTGGCTCTTGCTTCGGGATCAGAAAAAGCCACTTTTTGGGCTTTTAGATATCGCTCTTTTGTTACTTGGAGTACCAGTTTGCTAACATCTCTACGGTTTTTAATCTCACTTGGTTCAAGCCAAAACAGTATTTGGCCTTGTTTAACTGAGCTATTGGCCTCTACCGCAATTTTTTTAATCACCCCGTCTAAAGGTGATGTTACCACTTTTGGATTATGGGGCATTACTGTTGCCGGAGCCAATACTGATTGCTGAACGTCCACAGCAAACAGAGCCACAATTATGATAATAACAAAAGCAAAAAAGGCTTTTTTTGCCCATTTATTTACCAATTTGTTGCTGTTTGCTGCTGGGAAAAAGTTTTGTTTGTTAAGTGTTAACCAGCTATAGCAATACATCTGCCCCAACTCTTGGGCCAGCACCTTATCACTGGGTTGCCACTCCTCTTCTCTCACCATAAACAGCCAACCATATATGGTGTCATCCATGGATGATATAGGGAGCATAAGCCCATGAGGTGGTAACCACTCTGCCCACTGCTTTATATCATCTGGGTCTAAATTTTGTTTATTAACTATATAAACTTGGTTTTTGCTGTTTTGACTGGAAAGCCTGTTTATAAATGCGTTGGCCCAAATAATAAATGGCGCGTTGTTATCAACCGTAGCCACGGCAGAAGCCTGCTTTATTGCACCTGTAATGAGGTTTTTTTGCCAAAAGAGGGTAGTGGTGGCGGGGAGTATCTTTTGGCTGCGGTTAACCATTATCAGTCCTAACTCTTCAACAGTTTTTGCCTGCCTAACATCTCTTTGCAGTTGCAGCATGGCCAAACAGCCAGTTAGTTGTCTGGTATGGTAGTTGTTCATGGGGTATGCAAAAAGGTAGCATAACCACCCATTCCCACCCGCAATTCAGGATTTTTCCCCTGTACATCCCCTTTTATAGAAACAGTCTGACTGGCAGGATCAATCCTAACCCCAATATGGCTAACAATAGCGTTATAGCTACGGTTAGTCTCTTCCAAATTAAAGCTAAATTGTGCACCTTTTTTTAACCATAACAACCATTTAGAAGGAACAATCAAGCGGGCTTGAATGGTAGAGTCATCAATTATCTCCAATAGGGGTTCGCCCTTGGAGATATACTGTTGAATATAGGCTTCACGTTTGACCAGCAAACCGGAAAAAGGGGCTTTGATGCTACACATATTTAAAGTGACACGAATTATCTCCATCTCGGCTTCTGCCTTGGCGAGATTTGCCATGGCACTGTGTAGATTCATGGTGCTGCCGGTACGGAGTTGTTTTAATTTTTTTTGAGAATCCAAATTGTGTTTTGCCGCAATATATTGGGCTTTTATTTTTTTTTGTCGGGCTTTATATATGGCACAATCAATGGTGACAAGAGTATCTCCTGCTGCAAAACGGTCTCCATCGCGTACTTTTATCTTTTTAATTCTGCCATCAATCTGGCTGGAGAGAAGACTTTCATCTTCAACTGCTAAAATAACCCTGGCAACAAGTGGGGAGTTAACATCATTAGAAATAGAGGAAGATTCGGCCCAAAGGTTTTGGCCCGCTACTATGAGAATAAAAAGCAAGGATGTGAATAAATTAAATCTCGGCATAGATTATTGGGTTTATAATAATTCGGTGGGCTGGAATTGTTAACTGTCCTTTAGATGTAATACGCAAATTAACCTCCTATTTCCTACTTGATAAGAGTAATACATAGAGTTTGGAAGGTCCAGCCAATTGCGAACTACCCTTTATTAATTTAAAAACAGTCTCTAAAGGGGGGCTGTTGCTTAGTCGCTATTATTTTTCGATAGTTTAAAATTTATATATGATCCTGATTCGTCATTTACCAGATCTGACTCTGAATTGCTTGGTGCGTTTAAATTTAGGACTACTCTTGAAGTGTTCTTACCAGGATGGCCAACTTTAATTTTTGATATCAGTTGATTTGAGAACCCTTTTAAATTATTTGTTCCATAAATTCCCGCATTGTAAAAATCGATAACAAAGCGCAATGGGGAGTCTAGATGGAAATGTTTATAACGTAAATTTTTATCAACTATAAAGCTAATCCCAACATAGTTATCGCCATCAAATATTTGTTGGGCAATAACAGAGGATTTGTTGGTTTGGCTGTGTTTTGCATCTTCTATAGCTTTGGCAACTTGGTCAGCTTGTGAAGTTCTTGTAGATTTAAGAGCTTTGTCAGTTTTCATGGTTTGTTTAACAGCAATATGTTTAACAACTTTTAGTGATCCATTATCTGTAGTTGGCTCAGCTACATCTTCAACTTTATGGGGGGTGTCGTCATTGCTATTAGACTTTGATAATTCAGGGATGGGAGTTTCTAGACCTGTATCTTGTTGTTGAGTTACAGGTGATAAAGGTGGGTTTTGGCTTGGCTCTTGTTTTTTTTGTATTTGGGCTTTGTGGCCAAAAATCTCCCATATAGGGGTGTCTAATTCTGGGTCAGCAGGTATATCATAATTGCTATTTATATTTTTAGGTTTTTCTCTTTGTTCTTTGTTCTTTTTTCTCTTTTTTATCAGGCTAGGGATTTTACCTGTTTAAACCAGTTTATTGTTCTCTTTTATAAGGGCTGTCAGCTCATTATATTCTAGATCTTTTATGTTGCTTGGCAGAACGTCCCAACCCAGAGAGACCAAAAAAGCTCCAGCAGCATTTTGCAGTTTGGCATATGCTAAGTCGTGGTTGGAGAGAAATAGAATTCTTTCACTCTCTCTTGATATCACATCGAGTTCATTGCTAGTGTCTGCCTCTTGTTCTGCTTTGGCATGGATATAAAGTTGCTCCTTGGCTGCACTTAGTTGTGCTGAAATGTCATATTCCTCACGGGTTTCAATGAGGTTGCGAAGTGCAACATGAACCTGAACCAAAACCGACATGTTAAGTGCCAAGCGGCTTATGTCTGCAATTCTTTCCCGGTCTTTAGCAAGAGCAATATTATCAGGAGCTTGTAGAAGATTGAGAAGATTCCAGGTTATACTAATGCCAAACTCACCCCAAGAATTATTTGCATAGGATTCTGTATCGTCATACTCCAACGATTGGCTGAAATCCAGGCCAGGAAAGAGTCTTAGAAGGGTCTTTCTGGTTTCCAGGGCTTTTATTCGCCGGTTATAATCTTTCTCCCACAACTCAGGTCTATGACGAAGTGCGTATCCCTCTAAAGTTTCTATACTAGGTAGAGATGCTAAATTAATGGGATCGAAAGCTTCGTGTTCTAAAAGTGTAAAAGAGCTACCAGGGTCCAACCCCATTAACTCTGCAAGATTGCTTCTTGCTCCTGAAACCTGTTTTTGCAAGCGTTGTAATTTTTGCAGGGTTTCCAATAGTGTTACTTGATAGTTTAAGGCTTCGGCTGGTGGTTCAATATGCTCTTTTTCTGCCTGACGAGAGCTTGCCAAAGCCTTGTCAAGTTTTGTTTTTAACGGCCCAATGGCTTTTTCTAAACGCTCAGCGGCAATTGCTCTCCAAAATGTGGCGCGTACTTCTTGTAAAAGGTTGTGAGCCGCTTTTCGTTCCAACTCTTGGGCTATTAAAACCCTGTCAGCCTGTTGTTTTGCACTTATGTAGCTAATGCCAAGGTCTAATACGTTCCATGATATGCTTAAGCTGGAAGTGGTGGTTTCAAGTTGACCAGATTCACTAGAGAGCCTGTTTTGGTTGGTATAACCAGCATTTTCGGCAACAGTAGGCAACATTTTTTGCGTGGCGACGTTGTTCATGCCAAGGGCTATGACTTTATCCATGGTTTTTACCCTGTGGCCTAAATTAAACAGCAGGGCATGGGCCATAGCGTCCTCTATGGTTATGGGTCTTGCCGGCGGAGTAATACGAGTAAACTGTGTTGCCATGTCTTGGAAAACTTGTTGATCCCGGTCTTCTAATGACAGCGGTTCTGGTTTAACAGAGCATCCACCTAACAAAAGTATGAAAAAAAATACTAATATATATTCTCTAAGTTGAAGAGTCTTTAGGGTAGGGGGCAATATTCTACAAAAAAGAAACATTAGGCAATAATAACCAAACCTTCAGCAAATATCTTTATTGTTAGCAACAAGTTATCAAGTTGTAATAGTACACATCAATAAACAGTGATTTGTTGCTCTTAGTAATTTATTGAAATACATCAAAAATTATTAATGTAAACTAAATGTTAATACATATGGTGTGATTATAAGGATTATTGCTGTGGAGTCAATAAATACTAGTGTAGTAGCTGGTTTTAAGGGGTTGTGGTATTGTAATTGTTAAAGAAAAAGTCACCTCCCTCTTCATGACCTGCGGATATCACTGCTCCATATTGAGGGGTCTGTGGGAAATTCTTGGTTACACCATCACGGACCACTTTAAACAGTTCAGTGCCACTTACAATACCGTTATTGTTTTTCAAAGCTTTTATCAGGTTGTAAGCAAATATTGAGTGGCCTTCACTACCACCATCGGCAACAGGTTCTTCACCCCCGGAAGACATGGTAACAACAGAACGTCGCTCTTGGCTCTCTTGTGTTGGTGTAGATGTGATACTGTTTATGACCTTACCCTCTTTGGTTAAAGAACCAGAATAACAGCTATCTGATATTAGCAGTGTCTTGTTGGCTTTTACTGTTGCAAGAAAATTAGAGATGTGTTCTGTTGAAACCCATTTTTTAGATGAATCGGATTTAGCATCTCCCATAATCCAATATGCTTTACCGGTATCCTCTCGTAAATAACCATGACCAGCATAGTAGATAACCAAATCTTGCCCCGGTTTTATCCTTTCAGATATACCACGAAATGCCTCCATGAGTTTCTGGTAAGATGCATCTTTTAAGACAATGGTCTGGAAACCTTGTTTTTCAAGAATACCGCTCACCTCTGCCACATCACGGTTGGGTGTGTTTAGGTCGGGAATAAGTCCTTGATAGTTGTCAATGCTGATGAAAAGTGCAATTTTGTTACTGGTCAACTCTGGAAACCACTCTGGGAAATTGTCTGGCAATTTGAAACTTTTTGTGTCCAGGAGATCCAGTTCGGCAAGAGCCTTTTTAAATAACAGAGTTTTTTGTTCTTTTTGGGCTTGTAAATACTCTGTTATTACAGCCATTTGAGTTTCATGGTCAACATCGCTTTGTTTATCATTCTTGTCAGTATCGGCTTTGTTTGATTCTGGCTTTGTTTCTGTTACAGGATCAGACTCAGATATTGATTCAGTCGCGGATATTGTATCTGTTTGGGCTTGTTGCTCAGTCTCAGAAACTGCTGTTGGCTCAGGTGTTGGTTCTGGCTCAGATATTGGCTCAATCTCTTTTGTCACTTTTGCCTCAGCAAGTGTCGAGAAGCTCCAACTGCTGTTGGAAGAGATACCAGCAAATTTGTTGTTGGCAAAATCAACAAAGGCGTCAGAGTCTATCAAAATATAAAATTCTGTGCCGTCACTAAGATTATCTGATGGGTTGATTGTAATAGTGGTAGTACCATCTCCTGTTATCTGTCCACTTGTGGCAGCAATGGTTTCTACTTTAGAACCATCGGCTTTCATGATAGTGATATTTCCACTGTTTTTGTACACATCTTCAGAAAAAGTGAGAACCAAATCGCTGTTCACTGCTACTTTGGTAGTATTATTGGTTGGCGAAAATGTGGTAACGGTAGGGGCTATTGTGTCAGTTGCGGTGGTGAAGCTCCAATCATTTGCAATAGATATTCCCGTATAACTGTTGCTTGCTGAATCATCAAAAGCACTACCATCTACCAAGATATAATACTGCGTACCATATTCTAGGGTGACAGAGGGGTCGATAGTAATGGTTGTAGTGCCCGTTCCTGTAACTTGGCTACTGGTGATATTTATGGTCTCAACTGTGGATTTATCAGATTTTTTAATGATAGTTATGTTCCCACTCTCAACATCTACAGCTTCGGAGAATGTAAGCACCAAATTGGCATTTCTTGATATATCTGTAGCATCATCAGTTGGTGATAAACTAGATAGAGTAGGGGCTGTTGTATCTGGAACTACAGTAAAGCTCCAAGCCGTTGTTGAGGTTATGCCTGCATAGCTGTTGCTAGCAGAATCATCAAAGGCAGTTGTATCTATCAATATATAATACTCTGAACCCATAGTAAGAGTTACAGACGGATCTACAGTAATGGTTGTTGTTCCGCTTCCAGTAACCTGGCTGCTGGTGACATCTATAGTCTCTATAACAGAGCTGTCACTGGTTTTCATAATGGTAATGTTGCCACTCTCCACATCAACTGCTGAACTAAAGGTAAATACCAGATTGGCAGTTTGTGAAATATAGCTGGCATCATCACTAGGAGTAACAGAGGACAAGGTTGGTAGGTTGGCATCAAAACCAGGAGATGAACTCGCAGCAGTTGCAGTAGTATAAGCGACAGAACTGTTTCCTGATGAATCTGCCAGAGAAATACTTATTGGTACTGTTGCTGAGTCGGCAATGTCATCATCGCCATTAGTTACTGTGTATGTAAATGTATAGGTGTTATCTCCATTATCGACAAAAGTTGAGGAAACATCAACTCCATTAATAGTTACACTGCTAGCTGTAAGGCCAGTCTCGCTTGCGGTTACCGTCAGTTTTACACTATCACCAACTTTAAGCAGCCCACTGGTTGTACTCCATGCTGCTGAAGAGATTGTGGGTATATTGGCATCTATGGAATCTGAACTTTGGCTAATTGCGGTGGTATAAGCAGCACTGGTATTTCCGGCATAATCATCCATTGTTAAACTAACGCTAAGATCTGTTGCCCCAGTTGCATCTGTTCCCCCATCGGCAACCGAAAAAGATGCGGTGTAGGAGGTGCTGCCGTAACGGGTTAGGCTGTTTAGAGAAAACCCCCCTATAGAGCCAGAAATATTGTTTAAAGTAACCCCATCATCACTAGCTGTGGTTATGGTTACTGTAACAATGTCACCAACATTCATAGCTGTGTTAGGTATAGAAACAGCGGTAATGGATGGTAAAGCTCTTTCGTATGCACCCAGATCAATAGTGTTAACTTTACGGGCATAGCCTGTGCTGCGGGAGTCGTAGGTTGGTTCACCAGAAACAGCAGAGTTGCCTGCATTTATGGCAGAACTATTAGCTAGCAAGGCGTGGGTTTTAACATAGCCACCGTTATCGGCCAAGCTTTGCAGGTTGGGGTCGGTTGCTATGCTGTTGGTGTTGCTAGCCCAAGTCGCCCCTGCCACATCGTTAAATAGATTGTAGTCCAGGGTACCAAAAGCACCTTGAAGATCACTGCTAACGCTGCTGGCACTATCTTGGTAGTTGTTGGAAACTATATTGTGGCTCATATTGATAGTGCCATTGCTACGATAAATACCACCACCTGATGAGCCACTATCGTTATTGTCGCTTATATTAAAGGCGATTGTGCTATAGTTTATGGTGTTGGTGTTGGCACCAGAGATATAAAAACCACCGCCACTTCCATTGGTGATATTTCCAGAAACTGTACTGTTGGTAACAGTCAATGTGTCGTTTGAATAAACACCGCCAGCACCACTGGTTGCCGTGTTTGTGCTTATGGTGCTTCTGGTAAGTGATGCTGTGCCAAAGTTAATTACACCACCGCCCCAACCACCTGAACTGCCACCAGATATGGTGGTGTCTGTACTTGTTAAAGTGCCAGTGGTGTGAATGTAGATATTGCCACCATTACCTGTGGATGTGTTGTCTTGCACGCTACTTTGGGTGATATTGAGTGTTGAAGAGGTGTAAATACCTCCTCCTGTTGTGGCTGTGCTGTTTCTAACGGTGCTATTGTTGAGGTTTAGTGTGCCACCTGTGTGGTCAATTGCACCTCCACCACTGGTTGTAAAATCAAAATTATCTATAGTCAGGCTATTAAGGTTGACTGTACCTCCTGTAATTAAAAACCCCTGTAAATCTGCTCCGCCACCGCTGATGGTAATATCGGCAACGTTATCACCTGAACCATCAAAATCACCTTCTATAGTTAGATTTTGTGCAATTGTGATTGCTGAAGTCAGGGTTATGGTTCCAGAAGCTAGTGAGGTATCAAATGTAATGGTGTCCCCAGCAGCAGCCAAACCTATGGCTTCTTGCAAGGAGAGACCTGTGCCGTCAGGAACTGCTACTGTTTCGGTCCCTGCGTATGCTTCCTCAGTTGTAGTGGTAACTGTGTAAGTGTCGGCTAATATCCCAGAATAACTGTCCTGAGCAGTTATAGTGAGCACTGACGTAGTTTCGATAGTACCTGTATTTTTTTCTAAAACCCAGTCGCCACCTCTATTTTGTGCACCTGTTATATCATCCGATGCGGCTATATCTGCTCCGGTAAGTTGAGAAAGCTGTGCAATAAATTGTGCACCATTAGCTCCAACTCCCACATCACAACCATAAAAAAGAATATCACCTTTGCTGTTAAGGGCATCACCCCATTGGGAGAGTTGGGAAGAATATTGCAGGATATTATTGTTGGATAGCTTGCTGTTGCCCAAATTAACTTGACCATCGTCACCATGGCTGATGATATGAATGGCATCAAGATCGTTATAATAGGCTAGGGTTTCTGCAATCTGTGATACTCCATCTCTATTGGCATCTAACAGTACAACATCGTGTGTTGGGTATGTTCCTGCTAAAAGAGTTTCAATATCAGTGACATCAGCAGCTATAAATACAATTTGTTTTGTATCTTGCTTTAAAGGCAGATCATCCCCACTGTAAGCAAGGGCATCGGCTAGAGAATTGTCAGCTATTTTTGACTTTACGCTTTCCCCATCTGGCTCTACTTCAATATCTATTTCAAGGCCAGAATAGAGTCCTGCACCGTCAAAGAGTACTCTTGGCTCCAAGGCCATTGGTTCCACAAGAAATTTTCTACCCATATATGGGTGGGGTGATGAGCTGTTGCTAAGGCCATCACCCTTTTGAAAATAAGTAGAATTAATTTTACTAAACCAAGACAAGTCAACTCCTTTAAGTAACGAATAGCTATATATAGCAGTGTTTGTTGCTTATAATATACTATTTTTTTTACTTGGTGTTGTAATTTTTAACTGGGCTACTCTTCTGTAGGACGGAAGACAAAGTCTAGGGAGCGGCACTCTTTACAGCCTCTGGGAGGGGCTTCAATTGCGGTGGTTTTGAAAATGGCCCGTAGTACGGAGCGGTCATAAATATTGTTGCCAGAGCCACGAATGATGTTGGCATTTTGTAAGGAGCCATCTGGTCCTACTGCTACCCTTACCATAACCTCTAGATCATACTCATTACGTAGACCACCCGGTTTTGTCCAGTTGTTACGCACCTGCATTCTTAATTTTCTTTGCCAAAGAGCAATTGTTAGTCGCGATGCCCTTGGTGGGGGTGCTGGTTGGGCTTTGTTAGTACTTTTTTTACCCTGGTTTAAACGGGCAATTGCCTTGGAAAAATCAAGGGATGCGGTTTTTTTCTCAACTTTTTTCTCAACTTTTTTCTTTTCGATCTTTTTCATCACTAATTTTTTAGGGGCCGGAGTTGCCATTGGTTTTGGCTTGACCTTGGGTTTGCTACTGGTCATTTTTAGCGGTTTTTTCTTTTCAGCGACTTTCTCAGGCTCTTTTTCAAACAGTTTTTTAGAGACCTTAAGAGAAGGCAGAGGCTCTTTTTTTGGTTCTGGTAGTGGTTCTATCTTCGGTGGTGGTTCGATAATAGGTTCTGGCTCGACAATGGGTTCTGGTTCTGGCTCGACTATGGGTTCTGGCTCAATAATGGGTTCGGGTTCTGGCTTGAGT
>JADFYX010000199.1 GCA_015232795.1 Magnetococcales bacterium | reverse complement strand
GTACCAGCAGTTGCATCGGATAGGGTCAGGGTAACAGTGACTGTTTCATCTGTGTCAACTTCTGAAACTACAATGTCGGTAAGGCTAAATGCCCCATCATCCTCGGTAAAACTCTCTGCACTGCTTAAATTGGTTGCGGTTGGGGCATCATTGACAGTAGTTACGGTCACATTTTTTGTTCCGGTTACCGCTGCTGCAACTCCATCGGTTATGGAGGTGGCAATGGTAAAGTCCTGGTCATAATCGGCTGTGGGGGTAAAGGTAACATCAGCAAGAAGCGTATTAACATCAGCTACCAGACCATCAGCGGTCCACACCCCACCCACGAAGGTAGAGGTAACAGCATTGGATGTGGCGGTAGATAGGGTGCCAGCCGTAGTATCCGATAGTGTCAAAGTAACAGTTACGGTTTCGGCATTATCAACATCTGTCACCACAATATCTGTCAGGCTAAAGGCGGCATCGTCCTCGGTAAAAGTCTCAGCAGCACTTATGTTTGTGGCGGTTGGGGCATCGTTTATGTCGTTAACCGTAATGGTAAAAGCTTCATCATAGGTGGCACTACCACTATCGGTAATTCGTACGGTAACGTCGTAGCTGTCTTGAGTTTCAAAATCCAAGGTGCCATCGGTTATAACCAGATTGTCAGAGCCATCAATACTGAATTTAGCCTGATCTGCTCCACCCACAATAGAGTAGGTGGTGGTATCCCCAGTATCAACATCAGTAGCGGTTAAAGCCCCTATTATAGAACCTCCCGAACTATCGGTAAGTTCATCAATAGCGGTTGCCGATAGTGCAATATCGGTTGGGGTATCGTTTAGCTGGGTTATGGTGATGGTAGTGTCGGCAGTCGTGGTTGTAACACTGCCTGTATCTCCATCATCCAAGGTCCAGGTTATAGTGCGGTCGCCAGCGGTGGGGTTTTCAAGGTCACTATTTTCATAGCTAATATTTTGCAGCAACGCTGTTACCGCCGTTGCGGTGGCTTGCCAGTCAAAGGTAATTACCAGATCATTTGCCCCGGTTCCACCTGTATATGTGCCTATGATATCCCCTTCATAGGTGACATCAGATCCATCAACACCAATTTCACCTGCACCAGTTCCCTGATTGACAATTGCCAGGATATCCTCGCTGGTATCATGGTTGCCAGTAATTGCTATGGTGAGAGATCCGTCATCAAAATTCCAAGAATCAGAATCGGTAACTGTGAAGTCACCATCTTGATTAATAGCTACCGCCCCATCATCTTCGGTATAATCCAGGGTAGCACCACTTACATTTGTAAATACCGCTGCAAAGTTTCCTGTAGCACCAATATCCATGCCGTTAAGACCGTTGCCATTGGCGCGACTACTGGTTTGCAGCGTATGTATTTGGGTTGGATAACTGGCATTGTCAGCTAAAGAGTTTAACCTTGCTCTTCTATCTTGATCGTTAGCCTGTTCTGTATAGGTTGCACCGCCATCTTTATCAACCAGATTATAGTCGTTGCTGACTATTGTTCCGGCAATATCATCAGAATTACCGCCGTCATTTTCAGCAACTATGGTGTGGTATATGGTGACATTTCCCCCTTCATTATAGATACCGCCACCGTCATTATTTGTGGCATAATTATATGCAATGGTAGAGCTGGTAACGGTTAAATCACCATCTTCAACATATATACCTCCCGCATCATCATCGGCATAGTTGTTGGAAAGAGTGCTGCGGAAGATATTGCCAACCGCGCCATTTTTCATGTAGATAGCACCACCATTACCATTTGCAACCGAGTTATCATTTATGGTGCTGGAATAGAGATTTAGTGTGCCACCGCTATTATATATCGCCCCGCCTCCAGAGCTTGCAGTAGCCCCGGCGGTATTATCTGAAAAGGTGGAGTCAACGATGGTCAATGTGCCAGTGTGATAGATTGCTCCGGCATTTCTGTTGGAATCATTGTTGGAAAAGGTGCTGCGGATGATGGTGGTATCCCCGGTGGTATACATAACCGCAGCAGAAGAGGTGGAGCTGTTGTTGCTAAGGGTGCTATCAATAATTCTCAGGGTTCCCGTGTTGAAAATAGAACCGCCCCAGCCACCATTATCTGTACCATTTTGTATGGTTAAACCGATGAGATCAACCTCTGAGGCGTTAACATAAAAATGGCGTGAGTTATCATTAGCATCAATAGTGATGTCGGCAACTTCATCATCGTCCAGGTCGCCATCAATGGTGAGATCTTTGGTAAACTGAATCTGTCCACTGGTTAGGTCTATTGTTCCGCCGTTTAAGGTTGCATCAAAGGTGATGGTATCCCCATCAACCGCATCTGCTACGGCTTGGCGCAGGGTTCCTGCTCCAGAATCTCCTGTGTCCGTAACGGTAATGGTAGCCAAAGTACCGTTAAAATCGGCTTGGGCGGCTGCTGTGGGAAAGACTGTAGCTTCAATATGGCCAGTAGTGGCCTCTAAATCCCAATCGCCCCCCTTATCAACATCACCTGTTATATCATCTGATGCAGCAATATCGGCTCCGGTCATATCTGCCAGACGCGAGATAAACTCCTGTCCAACTTCACCCGCACCAACATCACATCCATATATGAGGATATCGGCGTTCTCTTTTAAGGCGTTTGACCAGCCCCGTATTAAATCCCCCTGTTCAGTAATATTGTCAACATCCAGTGTCCCTCCCGTAAGATCCAGAGAGCCCGGACCACCGTGGGAGACTAAATGTATTGTGGAGAGGTCAGAATGGTCATTAAGAACAGCACTTATCTGCTCTACTGCCCCCTGGTTTGGGTCCAGAACAATAACCAGAGCATTGGGATCAATATCGTGTATTAGAGTGTTATAGTTTTCAACATTGGGGTCTATGAAGACAATCTCTTGCTCATGAGCTTCCACAACAGTTGCGTCGGCTATCTCCGGGTTGCAGATAAGGTCCAGTCCGGGTACAAATCCGGCACCATCAAACATCAACCTTTTTTCCAGGCGCAACATCAGGCCAATTTGACCTTGCTTGGGTTGCGGGCCATGGGAAGCTGTTTTAAAAGGGTTGGCTTTCGTTAACCAACCTTCTCTATCTTTAGAAAAAAAAACACCTATTCTCTCTAAGAACGTCATAGCTAAACTCCCATAAGAATGCTTTTTACCATCCCCAATTACCCACTTTTTATTCTATAGATGCCGTAAAATTTGTCAATAAATATTTATGTAATGGTAAAGTATTATACAGTGTAATAATATTTTTACAACGCCAAGATGCGGTAAATAATTCAATATTTAAAATTAGGTCTCTTTTTTTTACATATTTTTTATTTGGCATGTAATGTGCTCTTTATCCAATGGTTAACCCTAACACTTTGGGGTTATGTATCTTGTTAGTTATTTTCATTAAACAACCGGAACCATATATTTCATGAGACATCATCCTGAAAATAAACAAAAATCTAAGGTGATAGCCGGCCGTTTCAAGCTGTTTTCAACAATTTTTGTGGCCACAACTCTTGCCGGGTGTTCCTTGCATCCGGTGCCTATTACGGTTGAGCAACAGGCAAAATTGACCGCTTTTGATAAAAAGCAGATTTTTGCCGGGCAGCAACCAATCACTAAAGAGATAACCATTTATGATGCCATGGCTCAGGCGATTAAATATAATCTTAATAATCGCTTAAAAAAGATGGAAGAGAGCCTCTCTCTAGAACAGCTAAAGCAGATAAGCTGGGAAAGTTTACCCAGGCTTACAGCCCAGGCCGGTTATTCATACCGCACCCCACAAAGTGCATCTGTCTCTAAAAGTATGAGCAGTGGAATAACCACTACAGACTCCACCTCTTCTCAAGAGAGAGGAAGCTCCACGGCTGATCTTACTTTTAGTTGGAATATTCTCGATTTTGGTGTCAGTTATTATCAAGCAAAACAGGAGAGCGACCGCGCCCTTATTGCCAGTGAGTTACGGCGTAAATCTCTGCATAATCTAATGGAAGAGGTGCAATTTGCCTATTGGAAGGCAGTTGGTGCTCAACAGCTAGAAGAGGAGACCGCTGCTGTACTAAATGGAGCAAAAAAAGCCTTAGATCTTGCCAGAACTGTAGAAAAAGAGGATTTACGTTCACCCATTACCTCTCTGCGTTATCAATTAAGCCTTTTGAACAGTGTTCGCCAGCTAGAAAAAGTGCGGGGCGAGCTTATGATGGCTAAGACTGATTTAGCGGTACTCTTAAACTTAGATCCATCTGTCCCATTTCGTTTGGTAGATACCAGTGGCAATGGCTCCCCAGATTCTGAGTTGAACCTCTCTATATTAGAGATGGAGGAGATGGCCCTGTTAAATAGGCCGGAACTTCGCGCAGAACATTATCAATCCCGTATAGATGCCCTTGAAACCCGTAAAGCTATTATTAAATCCCTGCCTGGCTTGGGACTTAATATTGGCGAAAAATATGATGATAACTCCTTTTTACTGCACCAACAGTGGAGCCAGGCTGGCATGCAGGTAACCTGGAACCTCATTGATATTTTTGCTGCCAAAGATCGCTATAAACATGCCAAAACTCGTGAAGCAGTTAGCGAAACACGGCGTTTAGCACTGCACATGGCAGTATTAAGCCAAGTACACATAGCTTCACTACAATATAAAAATATGCGTCGTGAGTTGTTGCAAAGCATAAACTTGCGTGATACCCAAGAGCGTCTTTTGAACCATGTGGGCAAACGTACCCAGCATGACCTTGACGACCAGCTTACTTTTGTAAGCAACGCTATAGAGACAACTATTGTTCGCATCAATCTTTATCAGGCCTATGCCCGTTTGCAAAACGCAAAAGGGCGCTTGCAAAGTACACTAGGGTTGGACCAAGGTGATGGTGAAAATTTTGAAGATAGTCTTAATAAGTTAGCTCGTAATCTGCGTACATCATCCAAACATTGGTATGATGTCTATCAGGCACCCCAAGGCAGCAGTAACCCTAAGCAGGTAAATGTTCCCATTAAATTTAATCTGCTCAAAGAAAAACTTGTTGTTAAAAAACCGCTGAAAATA
>JADFYX010000198.1 GCA_015232795.1 Magnetococcales bacterium | reverse complement strand
GTAAGGTAGCCACTCTTTAATAAGCTTGAGCCATTTTTTTTCCTGAGAGATGGTTGCCCCATGGCTATAAGCTCTAAAACGCAACAGACATAAATAGTTGGAGCGCCCTTTTAAAGAGGCAAAACTAAAAGGGCTACGCATAATTTGTCTGACCAGTGGAAGGTCTTTGGCAACAATTTGGTCTTGCAGAGCTTTTGTAGCCGTTGCCACTATAACCCTGTGGCCCATTGCTAACAATGGTAGCAGATAGGCCAAAGTTTTTCCGGTTCCAGTCGCTGCCTCAACCAACAGACAGCCATCACTAACCGCTACCTCTGCCACTAGTTGTGCCATCCGTACTTGGGCAGAGCGTGATTCGTAGTGGGGAACCGTGCTGGCAAAAAGACTTTGGGGTCCAAAAAGAGCCTGGATAAGCTGGTTGGTTTCACTCATCACCGCAGTATCTGCCATGTGGTCATGGTGGGTAAAGGGAAAACATAATGTAAGTCAGAATAGTTATTCAAGGATACAAACTATTCTAAGCTTTATTTATACCATATTAGCAATTTGTTTTAATGATTTTTTATGGTGTTTGATTATAAGTTTATGTGTTGATTTCCTTCATATTTTCAGAAACAAGGGTAAAAATTTAGAATTATGATTATTGAAAATATGTGATTTTAGATTGTTTTAAACTATTGAAATAACAAATTAAGTCTAAAATAAATATATTGAAAAGTTGAACCCTGTTGCAGGTTTTATTCAACATGATTATACTTAATATAAAGTATATGTGCAGTTCTAATCAGTCATGTTATTAATCACTCTTAGATGGAATCGTTTGTTCTGTTGATTTAATTAGCTAATGCATATTGTTCTTGTGAACATTTACAAGTTTAATTGTGTTATTAAGGAGAGAGTTTGTGTCCAGTATTTTCAATCAGAATCTACCTGATTATAATAATGTAAAAGAAATTATTAACGAAAAGAGCTTTGAAAGAAAAGTAAAGGAAACTCTTGAAAGTATAGAAAAAGATATTGTTGTTGCCAGAGATAAGGGGATAGATCAGGAGGGAAAAGAGACCTATTTTCCGCCTGTTTATTTAACAAAACGGCGGGTCAAATCTCAGCACAGTGCTTTTCTTAAGACTAAAAGGAAAATGCGGCCTGATTTAAAATTTATCAAGGACTTTGCTGGTATTCGTATTCTAGTGTTATTTGATGATGATTTGCTAAAAATATTTCAGTTTATGCTGTTCCATGTAATTGATCCTGGGTTTTTGGAGGAAGTCACCCTTTTCAACCTACCTGATAGATTAGTTGAAGAGATCAAAATGGATTCATCATTGGCGCAACATAAGAAAGCTGGTTTTAAAATAGATGAAAAATTCGAGCATTTCCGTGTAATAAATAGGAAATCAGGTTATCAGTCTATTCACTTTATTTTTCGACATACAGTGAAGCAGACAAATAACCTTTATAAGGGAGAAAAAGGTATATATGGCAAAGTGGCTGATGATGATTTTTTTATTGAAGCCCAAGTCAGAACACTCTTACAGGATGTTTGGTCAGAAATGGAGCATAAATTAGCGTATAAACAGGGGAAAACAAATCCGCACATATCCACTAGTTTCAAGTTGCTTCAGGAAGATATCTCTACCATGGGGCGGAGACTCTCCAATATTCAAACTATGAGAAATAGCCACCTCGCTCTTGATCATCTTGCCATTCGTGAGTCCCGTCCTTACTCTTATTTTTCATATGAAAAGGAATGGGAGCCTAAGTGTTTTTTGGCTAAGAAACTTGCACCAGATGATAAGGCTTTAGCAGAGCGATATAAGGAATTGACGGACCAATATAATAATGGGGAGATTACGCCGAATGCCTTTGGAGAACAGGCGTTAACAATGGTCGATGACTTGAATAAATTATTTAAGAAAGCAGATAAAGATGCCGATCAGAATAGTGAGGATAAAATTAAGTACTGGTACTTGATGGAAAAAGGTTTTATCACTTTTTTAATCAAAGATTATGATGCATCGGGTAAGTTGTATGATAAAGTATTGCAGTCTTCGGAGTTTGATCATCAACCAGTACCACTTTTCCGTCGCACAGAAATGAATTTTGTTGTTGAGGAGGGGTTAGATGAGAAAGATCTGATTCCTTGTTTAGTGGGTTTCGATGAAGTAATTGCTCGCATCAAGTCTTTACATGAGAGAGGGAAAATGTCAGATGTTGCTAGGCAAAATGGAGCTGCTATTTTGGCAAAAATTGCTGCCATATACGAGTTAATGGGAGCAGAGGAGTATATGGATTATTGTATCAGCCTATTTGAAGAGGCTGGTAAGTTGTTAGATGGTGTTAAGGAAAAAAAAATTAGGAAAAGCAAACTACTAGTGATTCAAAACAATCTCGGATGGGCCTATCTCGAAAAGTTTCGCACCAGTACTGATAAGGGCGATATGAAGTTTTGGCATGAGAAGTGCGTCAATGAGTTAAAGCCAGTATATAAAGAGGTGTGTAAGGCAATGGTGAAGGATCCTGAAAAATTTTCAAGTAATATGTACGATACATTGTCGTGGTTTTTCTACCTTACTTATATTCATCTGGAAAATCCAAATTTAGGTAACGATGTTATTTCCTCGTCGATGGTTCGACCATCAAAAGGAGAAAATTTATTAACGATAGCTCAACGTTTCTGTGGTTATATTTGGCGCGTAAAAAATAAAAGCTCATTTCTGGTCAGCAGTATCAGTCGTCAAAGGAGTCGTGCTGAACTCATCATGAATCCAAATGTCCAACTTCTTAAGGAAGTCTCATGAAGCACGTTTCCTTTTTTTTTATACGCTTTTGGTTGACAGTTGATTGTATATCATTCACTCTGTTAATTCGGTTCTTGTAAGAATCGTGTTGTTGGAAACTTAACGCAAGAGAGGATCTAATGCTTGATATAATGGGATTGTAATTCAGGTTACTAGTTATTTCACGTGGGGTTTCCTATTGGGGATCCCACAAATTTATTATTATTGCTTAGTAGTTTTTTCTATCTTCTACATCTTCATATGTTTATGTTTTCATGCTTTTGTTGTTGTTCAAGGCACGTCAATTATATTTTTTTCATGCTGCTCTAAGGCATATTTCCCGCGTAAATACTTTAGTTTTATTTATGCTCCAGTCGGTTTACCCGCAGTAGTTCGTATATATAGTTGCTTTGTTTGTACTCCTCACTCTACGTTTACGGTATTACTTCCTTTTAATTGCTCATAGTTAGGAAGTAGCTTGCGTCAGGCGCGTGGCGACAACTGCCGAATCTAGTTTGAATAAATAGGAATGGGAGTTGGCCTGGATATTTTGCTGAATATCCAGGCTTTATACTAACTTTTAGTTGTAACTGTAACTGCCTTATAATTCTAGCTAGAAAGGTGCTTCTGTTCTAGCGGTGATCTTTTTTTTTTTACGTGACCTTTGAGGTTTTCTGTCAGTTTATCCAAGGTCTCATTAACTGCTACAACTACTGTAGCTGACTCTTTAGCAGTAGTTATGGTGCTGCCAGCAATATTTATTACTGCTTTTGCCTCTGCACGTTGCTCGTTGTTGTGCGGTCTCCTCTCCACGGAAAATCTTGCGTGGGTAATAGGGCCGAATCGTCGGTCTAAACTATCCAGGCGTTTTTTGATGCGCTCTTGTAACTCGTTTCCAAGATCCACCTGCCGACCTTCCAGCTTAATCTCCATAATTTCTCCAATATTTATAATCCAACAAAGGGTGAACTAATAGCCCGTAATTTATACAAAATCCGAGCCTAGTAATTTTTAACTTCGCAAGCCTAGTAGTTGTTAACTAATAGTATATCCGCTAGCTCTCAATAATTCCAGATAAAACGATTTTTTGTGCAATTTCCAGATGCTAACCACCGCCGCCAACAGTAGCCAGCAATACACCTGCTGCCACCGCAGAGCCAATCACCCCTGCCACATTTGGCCCCATGGCGTGCATAAGCAAAAAGTTTTGATTGTTAGCTTCCAGTCCTACCTTATTTACTACCCGTGCAGCCATTGGCACAGCAGACACACCAGCAGCACCAATTAACGGGTTGATTTTGCCATCAGACATTTTGTACATAAGTTTACCCATCAAAACGCCTGCTGCGGTTCCTACACTAAAGGCGATAATGCCGAGAACCAAAATACCCAATGTCTCCACATTCAGGAATGACTCAGCCGAGAGCTTGGTACCAACAGCCAATCCAAGGAAGATGGTGACAATATTTATGAGTTCATTTTGTGCTGTTTTAGATAGTCTCTCAACAACACCACACTCTTTTAACAGATTGCCAAAGGTCAACATGCCAATTAAAGGAGCAGCAGTTGGCAAAAAGAGTAGACATAGCAGCAGCACTGTTAACGGAAAGAGAATTTTTTCCAGACGAGATACCGGACGGAGTTGGGTCATGACCACTTTACGTTCTGTTTCGGTGGTCAAGGCCATCATAATAGGGGGCTGGATAAGGGGAACCATAGCCATATATGAGTACGCAGCAACAGCAATTGCTCCCATTAGATCAGGAGCAAGACGGGATGAGAGAAAAATCGCCGTTGGTCCATCAGCACCGCCAATGATACCGATTGCTGCTGCATCTGCCAGGGAAAAATCAAAACCGGGGATCATGTTCATAGCCAACGCCCCGATAAGAGTAAGAAAGATTCCAAACTGGGCAGCAGCACCGAGAAAAATGGTTTTGGGATTGGCAATCAAAGGGCCAAAGTCGGTCAAAGCCCCAACACCCAAGAATATGAGTAACGGGAATATTCCGCTATGTATACCCACCTCATATACCAGATAGAGCATACCCCCTTCTTCTGCAATACCAGCAACAGGAATGTTGGAGAGGATGGCTCCAAAGCCAATTGGCACCAAAAGAAGTGGCTCAAACTGTTTGACAATCGCCAAATAGAGCAGCAGACCCCCAATGCCAATCATTATCGCCTGTCCCCAGGTGAAATTGGCTAAGCCGGTGGTCTGCCAGAGTATTAATAAATTTTCCATGATGATTTAGCTCAATTCAAAGTAAGCAGAGGATCTCCGACG
>JADFYX010000197.1 GCA_015232795.1 Magnetococcales bacterium | reverse complement strand
AACCCGTAACAGGTTGCTGAACTACCGTCATCAGATATTTGGGGAAGGCCACGGTTCTATGGAGTTAGCCATCCGCAAACTACTTGACGGCGTCGAAAGAACCATATCCCTAGAAACATTTCAAAAACTAATTGCTTTTCAAAACAAAAACAGCCTCGCCAGTCTGGATGAGGCTCTAAACAAACTATTAGAACTCACAAACCCCACCAGCACAAAAAGTACACTATCCCCAGCAGATAGTATGCTGCTCAAAGAGGAGCTTGAAAAACTGCTTAGTGGACTGAAGTCTGAAGGTTAAGCCAACTTCATCAGCCAATTAAAAACGGGTTGGTTTTTTTCTCTCTTCCCAGGCTGGTAGAAGGGCCGTGGCCGGGGTGGCATTGTAGGTGGTCCCCTTGGGGGATAAGTTTGTTTATTATGGAATCTAGCAGTTGCTCCATATCGCCTCCCGGTAGATCAGTACGACCTACAGAACCGGCAAAAAGGGTATCTCCTACGGCAATTTGATCATTCCACTTAAGGCATACCCCACCTTGGGAGTGTCCTGGTGTATGTATTACTTCCAGAGATATTCCTGCTACTTCAAATTTTTCTCCATCTTCAATAAATTTATCCACCTCAGGAACCGGGCCAAAGGGCAGGTTCCATGATGCAGCGTGTCGGGCGGCATTTTTTACAATTGAGAGATCACCTTTATGGATCCAAAACTGACAACCAGTTGCCTTTTTTAAATCGTCAACCCCACCCAAATGATCAAAATGACCGTGGGTATTAATAATGTGTGTTAATTTTAACCCCAGCTTTTCTAACCGTTTTAAAAGCTTGGCACTATCACCGCCTGGATCAATTAAAATTGCTTCACCACTGTTTGTATTACCAAGTAACTGGCAGTTTACCTCTAACGGGCCAGTGGCTATAATTTCATGAATTACCGACATGTAAGGATGTTCCTTTTGCATTTAAAAATATTGGGCATCTTTGGGATTGGGGCCTTCGCTATGGACCACCTGATAGCCTTTGTCAGAAAGCTGCTCTACCAATGTTTCCATAGATTCTTGGGCATCGAAAAAAGAGTCGTAAGGCATGTAGCGAACCGTTCCTGGAGAACCACTTCGTCCCCACTCACGTATCACCTGCCAGCGTCCCATGAGATCCCGTTGAATTTGGATACTATAGAACCAAACATCACCAGAAATTGGGTTGAGTCGTTGCAGATATGCCTTCATACCGTATAACAATTAACCTTACTAAGTTGTTAAACTATATCATTATACGCTATTGTTACCATGGTATTGCAAGCAATATTAAGATATTATCGTTTATTAATTGATAAGTTTAACCAAAAATTCGGAGTTCTTGGCTATGTGGGTGATTCCCCGTGTCATAATAAATAAAATTTTAGGACATGCTCAACGCAGTGCTCCTGCTGAGTGTGTGGGCATATTGTCGGGTAATGGTCAGGATATCACTGGCTGGCATCCCCTAAAAAACAGCCTTAACCAAACTACCCGTTTTTTAGCCGACCCCCAACAGCAGTTAGCACTGTTTAAAACTCTTAGACAAGAGCAAAAAGAGGTGGTGGCCATATACCACAGCCACCCAACGACTCCACCTGTGCCATCTGAAACAGATATATCACAGTCAGAATATCCCCAGGCTCTCTATCTTATTGTCTCTCTCAATACCGAAGGTTGCCTTGAGGTTAACGGCTATCGGATTAAAAATGGTCAAGCCATAGAGGAGAGTTTGACTATTAAAGATTAGGTTTATTAGGATTGCTTAATTTTGCTAGCCAGCTTTTTAAGTATTCTACCTGTTTCCAAAATCTCTTCAAGGGTAGTGTCAAATTTGTCCAGATGGGAATCTAAACCTGTAAGTTTTGTATCCCCTTCTTTTTCTTGCTGTTTTATGGCAGTGGATAAATTTGTAATTGCAACTAAAAACTCTTGAGCGGCAATGTTGCTTGCTGTACCGCTAATTTTATGCAAAAAGCTGCGAGCCTCTTGTGTATCTCCATTGGCAATAATTGTTCTTAACTCACTGCCAAGATTTTGATTCATATCATCAAACATCATCAATAATCGGGCAAATAGCGCACGGTTATTGCCAAGTATCTCAAGCCCTTTTTTTATATCTATTCCTGGTAACTCTGAGGGAAAATTATCTGTAAAGTCCAGTTTATCTTTGGGAGGTGGAGTTTTGGCTGCGACTTTTTTTGGCTTCGTTGGCTTGATAAATTGCAATAGACAACTAAAAAGAACTTTAACATCAATGGGTTTGTTTATATGGTCGTTCATACCAGAAGCTAGGGTGTTCTCCCGATCTTGGGTAGTAGCGTTGGCAGTCATTGCAATTATTGGCAATTCATTGTTGCTGGGATTGTTACGAATAATTCTGGTGGCTTGATAACCATCCATAATGGGCATTTGTACATCCATAAGCACAGCATCAAATATGAGATTTTTTGTCTCTATAGCTATAACAGCTTCATAACCGTCATTTACCACCTCTACCTCCAACCCCTCTTGTTCAAGAATCTCTTTTGCGACCTCTTGGTTGATCTCATTATCTTCAACAAGAAGGATACGGGCACCACGGATTGGAGCAAGTGAAGGTTTGTCTTGGGCTTTTGATGAGCCTATAAGATTGGCTCTAGAGTTTATCTCTTCCATGCTGAGGTATTTTTTATCCCCAGCATTTGTCAGGGATAAATTGACAGTAAAGCTAAAGATACTCCCCTTATCAAGCTCACTCTCCAACCATATTTTTCCCCCCATTAACTCAACCAACTGCTTGCTTATAGATAGCCCCAAACCAGTACCACCAAATTTTCTGGTAGTAGAGCTATCTGCTTGATTAAATGGTTTAAATAGCTCAGCCTGTTGCTCAGGATGCATGCCAATACCGCTATCCTCAACGGAGAATTGATAAACAATGTTATTTTGCGACGGGATTTGGGCTTCTATGGAAATTGTAATTTTACCAGAATCTGTGAATTTAACTGCGTTATCAATGAGGTTTGTGATAATTTGCCCCAATCTAAGGGAGTCGCCAGTAAGCATACATGGTAAATTATCAGCAAATGATAACTGGAGATCAACCCCTTTTGCTCTGCTCTTTTGCTCTGCTAACATGATTACATTGTGGAGCAGTTCGTTAAGATTAAAGTCGGTATTTTCAAGATCCAGCTTACCTGCTTCTATCTTAGAAAAATCCAGAATATTATTAATAATATTTAGAAGAATTTGTGAAGAAAAATTAATTTTATGAAGATAATTTTGTTGTTTCGTCGATAGCTCTGTTTGTAGCAGTAGGTGGCCCAAACCGACAATTGCATTCATAGGTGTGCGAATTTCATGGCTCATATTTGCCAAAAAGATACTTTTTGCCTTGGTTGACTTTTCGGCAATTTGTTTAGCTTTTGTAAGTTGCTCATCCTGTTGGCAGCGCACTATTATTCCAGCTAAGGTACTTGTTATAACTCTTAAAAAAATCTCCTCTTCATCGGTGGGTGCATGGCCTTTATTTACATAAAGGTTAAGTACCCCTAACAGCTTTTCTCCCATTACAATCGGTAAGCAGTAATGTCCATGGTCTTCCATACCGCTAAAAGTATTGCTGTGTTTTTCATCCATATGGCTAATAAATACAGTTTTTTTACGTTGTGCCGCAAGACCACATATACAGTGGCCTTTTTGTACTGTGGAACAGAGAGTGAGTAAGGGAGATGAGAGACCATGCTGTACTTTAAGGGCTAGCTCTTGGTTTTTTTCATCCCATAAAAAGATAGCCCCTTTTGGTTGCAGGGCAAACCAAGGGATGGCTGTAATGAGAAACATAGCCTCTTCAAGGTGTTCTGTTAATGATAGAGGCTCTAATGAATCAAGAAGCAGACGGTTGGTGACTGCTCGTGTTTGGCTTAGTCGTTCCAGAGCTTTATTACGTTGGGCTATTTTTGCTGCTTGCTGACTAAATTCTATTAAAAGTTTACTTTTTTCCTGCTTAATAACATCAAAAGAGTTTTTTTGCATATCCAACTCTTGCTTGGTCTGGGCTAGGCGTAAGTTCAGTTGAGATATATATTTGCGCATCATGTATATGGCGATTATGCCAAATATCCAGATAAGCAGATGGAGAGATGCGAGAGTAAATGTGGATGTGCCTGTTTCTGGGTAAGAGCTACTGAAAATGGTGAATAATTGCAGGTTCCAGAGTAGGGAAACCGTGGCAATCAAACTCCAAAGCAGAAATGCTAGTACTGTTATGATCCTGTATTTCATACACAGCCTTATTTATGAATTACCTACAGCGCATAATTATAACCTGTAACAGAAAATTTATGCAAATATTTCAGAGTGATTTGGCTGCGGTACGCACAGCCTCTTCAAGGGCGGATAGAAAGCGCGAACGGTCTTTTTTGCCAAAATTTGCCACCCGGCTTTGAAACTCACTGGTCTCTCTTAAATGGGCGTTAAGATCTCTCACTGCCAAAGCCATGCCGATACTCTCTTCATCAAAAGGCCGTCCTGTGGGACCGACAACCTGGGCTTTATTCTGCAAACATCGAGCAGCAAGGGGTATATCAGCAGTTACAACAATATCACTTGCTCCGGCCCTCTCTGCAATCCAATTGTCGGCTTTGTCAGCACCAGATGCAACTATTGTTTGGCGAATAAAACGGCTTGATGGTAAATTCATCCACTGGTTACTAACCATATGCACAACCAGTTTATGCCGCTCTGCAACCCTAACAGTCTCATTTTTTACCGGACAAGCATCGGCATCAACATAAATTTCCATTCTAGTCTCTTTAATCCCTATAATAAGCTATATTTTTCTGGACAATATGGTCATATAGGGTAAAAATCAAGGTGATAGCGGAGAGATGGTGTAAGTTGGTTCATATGCACTATTATCCTAGATTCGGCAGTTGTCGCCACGCACCTGACGCAAGCTACTGATTCACCTAGCATATCAGGGGAAAGTCTTATCACCAACAAGGTGACCGCGATTTCCCCTGATACACTAGATAAACCAATATCTTACGCCATGCACGCACCGCCAACTGCCGAATC
>JADFYX010000196.1 GCA_015232795.1 Magnetococcales bacterium | reverse complement strand
TGGTGCGATGGAGCCCCCCAATCAATATTTCATTATTGATTCTCTCTCCGTCGCGCTCTTATTGTTTTACCAACCCCCAAAACTCTTTTGAAACTTTAGAATAGAGATTAACACTTTGTTTACGCTTCGTCTGTCCGGTGAAACCCTGACTTGTGAATTTTTTTCTTTGTCAGTAAATACCCTGATAGACACTTCCTGTTAAAAGGTTAATATATTATCATGATAATAAATTTAAACTTTAGTTCGGCTGCTAATGATATACACATCACTCATCTGCAAGTCTTATTCATAAACCTAGCTTCAGAAGTTGTCGCTATTCTATTAGTAAGGAAACTACGATCAAGTCAATATACCTATTTTCATTTTATTAATTGTGGCTATTTGAATTGAAACACAACCTTTTACTTGGCCTGAACTATTTACGGACATTTTTGCTTGCTCAATTCATCTGTTTTTGGATGGTGATGGGGTGTAATGGGGTTGAAGCTGCCGCTACCGCGCGGGTAGATTTAGGCATAGAATTTTTCTCCAGCTTTTTGGCAGCAGATGCCAATATTGGAGGGAAAACTGACAAAAACAATCAACTGGTTGTGGTCATTCTTCACAATGGCAATGAAACTATGGCGCAAAAACTTGCGTTACTTATGCGCCAAGTACAAAACATTAGAGGCTTTCCTCTCCGCGTTGTTTTAACAAATGATCCCACTCTTACTAATTTTAATAATTTCACTCCCGCCGGAATATTTCTATCCCAACCGCGCCCCGACGATTTGGAGCAAGTCATCGCTTGGGGCCGACAACATCATCGTCTGGTATTATCCCCATTTCCAGGAGATGTAGAGCGTGGGATTCTGGGGGGCATTTCTGTTCGAGAGGTTGTTCTACCCAAGGTCAACATGACGGCTTTACAGGAATGGAAAGTCAGCCTTAAACCATTTTTTCTTAGAATAGCTAGACGTTATGACCATGAATAAACCAACATTGAGATGGTCGTTAATGCGTCGGTCGCGATTATCATTACTTTTTGTCATATTGATCGTTGGCGTTATTGGTGGCGTTGGAAATTATTGGTTTTTTGAACTGGAACCACGCTTGAACAGGGAAGCTCAATCTCACGCCCAGATTTTGGCCACCGCTATGGCCGATTCCTTATCAGTGAGAATACCTGTAGCAGGGAAGAATAAAAGTCACGCATTGATACGACGAGATCTGGAACGCATGTTACTGTTGACCGATCCCAATACAGGAGTTCCATTTATACTTCAAGTCAGCATTGAATGGGACACCGATCTGCTTTCCAATTCTGGTAATCAAGCAATCTTAAATATAGGTGTTGATTGTCTATCTTGTTTTAAAGCTGAGGTTCCCATCTTCCATCCTCGCAGTCATGAGTTGCTGGGAATCGCCCACTTTCAAATCAGTGCAGTTTTTCATAATCAAATCCGAGAACAGTTACAAAAGCGCATTTTAGGTGTGGGAGCAGCAGCTCTTCTATTAATCTTCTTTGTATGGTGGGCAGTAGACTCGTTGAGCTCCAGCTTGAATGATTATGCAAAACAACTGGTAGATGCCAATGAAAGTTTAGAGGAAAAAGTTCAAGAAAGAACGGCTGAACTAGAAAAAACCCATAGACGTTTGATAGAGGAGACAGAGCAGAGACACCATCTGGAACAAGCAGGACAAAGATTACGACATGAGCTGGAAGATCAGGAACGCGCCAGATTGGCTGCTATGCTTCACGATGGTCCAGGGCAGACAGCACAGGCTTTGCTCTTAGGGTTGAAAATGTTTCGTAAACAATGGCAAACCATTGTTTACGATAAAAAAGATGGTGATCTGGATATCCTGATTAGTGATGCCAATGTGGCTATTTCAGAAATTAGAGGATTAACACGGGATCTACGCCCCTTCTCCTTGGAAGGGATAACTTTGGCTGAAGCAATTCGCCAACAGAGTGCTCGCATGTCCCGGTTATCAGGAATTTATGTGAATATAGACATCGAAAACGATCCAATTATATTAAAACGTCAGACCATAGAAAACCTTTACCTGATGTTTCAAGAGATTCTTAACAACAGTATCAAACATGCCAAAGCAAGCCGAATTGGGGTTAAGTTGCGCTACCCCAATTTAACTTTATTATGTTTAAGAGTTGAAGATAACGGCCGGGGTTTTGATGTTAGTGAACAACAGTCGATATCCGGATACGGACTCTCTATTCTTAAAGAAAGAATTTGCGAACTGGATGGAAAATTAACCATCGACAGTGCTCCTAATCAAGGAGCAACCATTCAACTAGAGGTAGCAATACATGATACGAATAATCCTTGCTGACGACCACAACATCTTTTTACAAGGCTTGACTCGTCTAATCCAAACCGTTGAAGATATTGAAATTATTGGTATGGCTAACAATGGGGAAGAGGCGTTGAAGATGATCGAAACCCTACAGCCAGATGTGGCAGTATTGGATATTTCTATGGACACAATGAACGGAATTGATGTGGCACGCTATTTTCAAAAAAGCAGCAATCCCAAAACCCGTATCTTGCTGCTGACCATGCATGAAGATCCAATGTTGGCTGTGGAGGCTTTACATGCAGGAGCTTCGGGATTCTTGCTCAAGGAAAACACATTCGAGGAGCTTTCTGACGCAATCCATACCGTACATGCAGGAGGCACACACGTTACCGCTACTATCAAAAAACGCATAGATGAGTTGGAACGATTTGGAAATTCTTTGGTTTTATCTCAACGGGAGCGACAAGTATTGACTGCGGTAGCTAGCGGACAGACCAACAAGGAGATAGCTCGGCAACTGGAACTCAGCCCAAAAACTGTCGAAACCTACCGAACCCGTATTATGGATAAACTCAATGTACGCTCCATTGCACAACTGTCCAGATTTGCGGTCAAACTCGGACTTGTCGAATAAACAAGTGCAAGCATATATTTGAAAACCTTGATGTTTTCTAGAAAGTAATTTATAATGGTGCAAAACATGAAAATAATACTTATGATTTAGAATAAGATCTTTTGGAGATATGCCAAGTGCGACCACTGTTGTGCCGTGCTTTTTTGCTGTTGATTGCTTTTGGGTATGCAATGCCCTGTTCTGCTGACAGCGGATTAGAGACCGTTTTGACAAAATTGCCCAAGCAATCCAAAACTTCTCCACCCTTGGAGAGTAAGGATGCACAAGAGCACGCCCGCTTGCTGCAAATCATCAATCGTCAGACCGATGTCGCAACCAGGGAAAAGATGAACGTTGATTATCTTCCCGGAATGGTGACTGTATACACTGGAGAAGAGTTGGCAGCTCAAGGTATGTATACTGTTGCTGACGCTTTTACCCTGATCAATGGCTTACGAAACCGTGTGACCGACTATAATGGTAATCCGTTAACAGGTGGAACAGCTTTCCGATGGATGCTCAACCATGGGGTGATTGACACACTGTCAGATAAGAGTGTTTGGAGTATTACTCATATTCCCATATCCCAAGTGTCTCGCATTGAAATCGTTCACGGGCCGGGGGCAAATGTCCGTGGTCATTCACCTTATGCTGGCTTGATTCATATCGTGACTCGTACAAGCGGTACTTATCTTCAAGGGAGCACCAGTTCAGATCTACTTGCCAGTGGATCCGGTCACACTTCTTGGAAAAATGCCTCTGGATCAACGACCATGAACCTTGGTTTAGCTGGTTGGCGCAATGGTAGTGCAGACCGTAATTCTGGAATTCCAATTTTCAGGATGCAGATGGCAAAAGCCAGCAAGATTGACAAAATCGATTCTGATCCAGAAATTTACCGATATCTCTTTTTTAGTATGAACTATAAAGATAGTACTCGATTGAACTTCAATCATATGGGATTTGAGGACGAGGTTTCTTTGTCGGCACCTAGTTCATCAGGAACGGTACAAGAAATATTAGGAGGAAAACAGAGTAAGACCAATTTAGCTTTGGATTTTGCACAGCACTGGAATTCCAAACTGAAGAGTGATTTCCATTTGGGGTTTCAACATCATCAAAATGAAATAAATTTATTGAATCCCAAATTGGTGGCTGGTTACACCACACTATCCGCTGATGATGTAGTGCGTAAATACGACGGCTATGAAAATGTTACCGATATGGGTGTCAGCCTAACTATGGACCACTGGCAGAAACACAAGTTGCGAGCCGACCTGCAAGGGACTCATAACTACATCGAATGGGATGATTATGGAGCTGGAGGTGCGGTCACTCCTTCAAAGCAAGACCGCTTCAACTGGAATGCTGTTTTAGAGGACATGTGGAGCTTGAATAGCACGACCTCTTTGACCACCAGTATGCGCTATGACTATTTTGATCTGGATATAGGAGGAAAAATTTCTCCCCGAGTTGCCATGGTAAAACGAGTCAATGAGAAATTAACCCTAAAAACCCAGTATGTTCATGCTATCCGCGTTATCTCTCGCAATGAAGCTCAGGATGGTTATCAACAACCAGAGAGCTCGGATACAGTGGAGCTGGGAGGTATCTATCGCACCAAAAACCAGAAGACGCGGATTACAGCGTTCCATTCCTGGCGACGTAATATACACGGTGCTCCTTCAGGGGTTGACGATAGCGTGGAACTTACTGGTTTGGAAATTGGTGGAGAGTATATATTATCACCAAAACTTAAACTGGATGGCTGGGCCGATATTGCGGCTCCCAAAGGGGATGGTATCAACTATGATGGAAAAGTTAATAGGCATGTTCACATAGGGGCCAATTATCGAGTTTTCCCCAAATGGAATTTGAATATGCGCATTGATTATAGAGTCGAATCGTCTTCACACCTAACGGCTGGTCACATTACACTCCTTAAGCAAGACTTTATCAAACCGGGCATGTTGTTACGCTTGAATTTGCACAATCTGTTTCATCATATTGAAGAGTATGACACCTATGATCCAGCTTTTATATCGAGGCTGGAGATCTCTCAATCATTTTAACCTCGATTCGGAAGTTGTTGCCACACACAGTCAACTGCCGAATCTAGGATAACAAAAAAAACGGCTTCCAGACATAATGCTTGGAAGCCG
>JADFYX010000195.1 GCA_015232795.1 Magnetococcales bacterium | reverse complement strand
TGTCACGGGGGGCGTTTTGGGACGTTCTCGCTACGGGTTTCTTTTTTTCACAAGCTCTGATTCCAAGGTCATAATAACTCTGGTAGGTGTTGGTAAAGCCAACATAACCTGAAGCATATGGCCCCAATTTTGCTTAACATTACAGTACCTAACCACTATAACACACATCCTGGTTAGTCAACATGGGGGAATAGAATTATGCATTCAGTTGGATCTGCTTGGTCAAATAATAAGTTTACACCAGAACAGATGCTCTGGTCGGCCGTATTAGAAACCGCCTTAAATGATGCTTTAACTCACAAAGATCCTGAGGAAAGAGAGAGAGCTATACGATGGTTTAAGGAAGGGGGGCAACACTTCCAGATGGTCTGCGATATGGCAAACTATGAACCGAACTTCGTCCAAACCAGAGTGCTATCTATGATTAAAGCTAATAAACGAAAATCAATGCACTAAATCTGCCCAAAAAATTTCTTAAAATAAATTTCACATCACCACATAAAATCACTTTTTGCCCTATATGCCAATTGGATGTATCAACTATCTGGTACGGGGCAAAAAGCAATAAACTTCTTAAAACTTAAAAAACCTAGTTAGCATTCACCAACCTCTCAGATTGCACCGCATCCATCTGCACTTTTTTGTTTACTCTATCAAGTAGAGAAGACCACTGCACACCAACCTCCAGTTGAAATAGTGAGTCAAAGTTATCCCCTCCCCAATTTACAAAGTTGGCAGGATCTAGTACTTTATTTAAAAATCGTACTTCATAGTGAAGATGAGGGCCGTTGGTCAGCCCACTGTTGCCGGATATGGCGATAACATCCCCTTTTTTTATAAAATCACCTTGTTTAACACTGTATTTTTGCAGATGACCATAAATAGTTTTAAAACCGTGATTGTGATCCACAACAACTGAGCGTCCTCGTCCTCTATATTTTTCATCAACTCCGGTAAATTCCACAATCCCATCGGCTGCACTGATAACAGGTGTTCCAATTTTTGCCCGCAGATCTAGCCCATTATGTTTCTGCTTTAAACCGTATATCGGGTGAACACGCATACCAAATGGGCTTGTCTCTCCTTTAAACGATACCGGAGATCCGTTAGGTATCTCTTGTAACAATCGCTCTCTTAAGTGATTACTTTCACTTTCTAAAGAGACCATGTAGTTAATAAGAAGGGTATCGATAATATTTTTAATATTGGGATCTGGTGTGGTGTGCGTTGGAATCTTGACATTATATGTGCTAAATATATCTGTTATAGCGTCAAGAGTCGGAGATAGATCGGAAATCTCTCTGGAAGTAGAAAATTTGTTTTCTCTGTTTGCTTGTGTTGACAAAAACCTGACGTTCTTTTTTTTAGCAACATTTTGTAACGGTTGGACAGTTATATCATGCTTTACAATGGCCCCGGTATTTGAGTTAAATTTTTGTATTATTACAAATAGTAAAACAAATATACCAATAGAGGCCACAATCAAAAATGCAGCTCTCCCATTGCGCCTAACCTGTCTGTTGTGGGACTTCTTGTTTGCCATCTTGATCTGCATATAACCTTCTGGGCGATCAGAATTAATAGTCTTTATACTAGCCTCTTATCATTATGCAAGAAAACCACGTAAAGATTAATACTCGGTTTATTTATATAAACTACTTAGTAGTTTCTACAAATTTGATCAATATATTGAGGTAAAAACAAGGGATATTCTTAACAAAATACACAGCCTGGACACTACTTGGTATCTGGCTCCAAAGAGATAGCTTTACCAGAACCATGACACCACTCACAAGGCATAAGTTCTGAATCTAAATCAAGAGATAGCCGTGTTCCAGTACCGTTACACTCCTCACACTCTTCATCCTGTAAACCAAGAATATATTTGGTAGAAATACCATGTTCCATTTAATACTCCTCTCTTTTACAAACCATCGTTTTGCACCACCCCAAAGTGGTTTTTAATTAGAGAACCTTAGCTCAATTTATTTTTGGCCTCAACATTGCAAACATCCCATATTGTTGGCGACAACAGCTAGTAGCATAAACTAAAGAGAAGTGGAAATCTTTAACAAAGAATTATTTTTTAAAAGAGCCTTTGCTAACAACGTTATTCAGAAGAAATTCAACTCGTAATTAGTGAAATATCGAGTAGAAAATATAGATAACAAATTGATTAAATAAAGAGTGCTCGTTTGGCTCTACCCAGGATGTAACAAGAGTATACTTATATTTTGTTACATTGTTTATTAATAAGAGTAAGAATGGAGTTTTAAATGGGTGCTTTTCCTTCCCCCCCTTCCGAGATTAATGACTTGCCACCTCAAGTTCAAGCATACGCTCAGGCTGCAGCGTTAGCTGACAATACACGAGCTGCTTATTTAGGTGACCTGCAGCGTTTTATTGACTGGGGAGGAGCTGTTCCGGCATCATCAAAAACAGTCGCCTCTTATTTGGTTTCTCATGCCAATTCACACAAATATGCTACCTTGGCCCGTTGGAAGGTATCCATAGGAAAATCCCATACGTCACAGGGATTTCCTGATCCTACCAAGACCGAGCTAGTACACGCCGTATTAAAAGGCATTAAACAAAAACATGGTCAAGATCAACGCCAAGTTGCTCCGCTAACCAAAGAGAAGATTATCGCCATGGTCTCAAACATGGGAGACCGTTTGAAAGATAAGCGTGATAAAGCTTTGATTCTTATAGGTTTTGCTGGTGGACTCAGACGCTCAGACCTTATCTCCTTGGAGCGGGAAGATCTTTTAGAAAAAGAGACAGGTTGGGAAGTTATGCTATCCAAAAGCCAAGTAGCTATTCCAACAGCTAGTGGCCCTGTATGTGCAGCAAAAGCTCTTAAAGAGTGGCTTGAAATCTCCGAGATTACCGAAGGCGCAGTTTTCCAAGGCATCAACCGCCATGGCAAACGCTCAGGCAAGCCTCTTACAGGCCATGGTGTAGCACTTATAGTTAAAGAGCGTGTCCAGTCAATCGGTCTTGACCCAGCCCACTACAGCGGTTTTAGCCTGCGTGCTGGCCTTATCTCCAGTGCTGCCGACCAAGGCATCTCCTTAGGTCATGCCACATCACTTAATGGTCATGGTGTACTGTAAAAAACATTAAATTTATAAAGGCATCATGATAGTTAAATTATCATGATGCCTTTGTAAATAGTATCTCCGCAGACAATATCCACTCTTCCCCCAAGACATTTCAAGTTTTCTCAGTTATTTTACTTATTATCTACTAGTTATAAAAAATCTTTTTTTATAAGCAGGTTCTCATGTCTCAATCTGGCTTTTTGCGCTGGCTCTCCTCTCTTGATGTCTACCGTGAGCCCCGTGTCATAGCTATTTTGTTTCTTGGCTTCTCCAGCGGCTTGCCCTTAGCCCTAACCTTTGGCACATTAACCCTATGGCTGGCAGAATCTGGCATAGACAAAACATCCATCGGACTGTTTGCCTTAGCTGGCACACCTTACACTTTTAAATTTATCTGGGCTCCACTACTCGACAGCCTCTCCATTCCCTGGCTCACCAAACTATTTGGGCGCAGGCGTAGCTGGATATTATCAACTCAATTTGCTTTGGTTTTCTCCATCCTGGCTTTGGGCTTATCAAACCCCTCACAAAACCCATTGCAAATGGGACTTTTTGCACTTTTAACCGCATTTCTCTCAGCAAGCCAAGATATTGTTATAGATGCCTATCGTGTGGAAATATTAGAAGAGAGACAATATGGAGCCGGTGCTGCCATGGTGGTATTGGGCTATCGTTTGGGAATGTTGATTTCAGGAGCTGGCGCGCTATATTTTGCAACCTATCTAGGCTGGTTTTATACCTATGCTATAATGGCAGCTACAATGTCCGTTGGCATTATCACAGTTTTATTAAACCCAGAACCATTGCAACAAGATAGCGTGGAGTCTCAAGAGCAAGAGACCAAAATTGCAAACTATCTCAAAGCCCGCCCTTGGATACAGGGCTGGAAAAAAAATGTTGTAGCCTGGTTCTCAGGTGCGGTTATCGCCCCTTTTGCTGAATTTATGACCCGTAGAGGCTGGTTGTTAACCCTGCTTTTTATCTTGCTTTATAAGTTTGGCGATGCCTTGGCAGGGGTAATGAGTAACCCTTTTTATGTTGAGTTGGGGTTTTCTAAAATTGAAATTGCCAATGTAAGCAAGTTATTCGGCTTGGCAGCCTTGATTGTCGGCAGCTTTATTGGTGGTGCTTTGGTAAATCGCATTGGCATTATGAAAGCACTTTTATGGTGCGGGCTATTGCAGATGCTCTCTAACCTGATGTTTGTCTGGCTAGCCCATACCGGCTATGATATGACCGTGTTAACCATGACAATTGCTATTGAAAATTTAAGCAGTGGCATGGGTATGGCCGCTTTTGTATCTTATCTATCAATTCTTTGCAATGTTGCCTATACCGCCACCCAATATGCCCTACTTTCATCTTTAATGGCTTTTGGACGTACTTTATTATCATCATCTGGTGGCTGGTTTGCCGACCAGATGAGTTGGGGTCCGTTTTTTCTCCTTACAACCGCTGCTGCTCTACCCGGCCTATTTTTACTGGTATGGATGATACGCAGATTTCCTCTCCACCATATTGTTGAGGAAACCCACAAAAAATAATGAAAAAGAAGATAATTTTTATAAATCGATTTTTTTATCCAGATCAATCGGCAAGCAGTCAATTGTTAAGTGATCTGGCATTTTGGCTAGGAGATAACAACCCAGATTTAGAAGTTAATGTTATCACCTCACAAATATGCCACGACAACCCAAACTCTAACCTGCCCATTTTTGAAAAAATAGCGCAATTAAACATCCATCGCCTACCTACCACAAAATTTGGCGCATCTAACCTTTTTGGTCGCCTATTTGACTATATAACCTTTTATTTTACTCTGTTTTTTAAACTGCTAATTATTATAAAAGCTGGAGACATTGTAGTCTGCAAAACCGACCCGCCCCTTATATCTATTATTACGCAACCCATAGTAAAAATAAAAAAAGCATATTTGGTAAACTGGCTACAGGATATCTTTCCAGAAATTGCTA
>JADFYX010000194.1 GCA_015232795.1 Magnetococcales bacterium | reverse complement strand
CACCCTATGCAAATAAGTTTATTAAAGGCCATAATAAAATAAACTTAGGCCATAACATATTTATAGAAAACCTCAGTATCTAAGGAGAAGGGCAATGAAAACCAATAAAACAGCACTGACACTATCTGTGATGGCAATGGCAGCGGTCATAGCTGTTATAGGCATCGACAATAAACCCCAAGCAACAGTAGACAATTCAATGTCCATAGCAGCTATGGATGGAGATGTTGCTAAAGTCCAATCCCTTATAAAGCAAGGTGTTGGGGTAAATAGTTACGGCAAAATGAAAATCACCCCATTGGCCTGGGCTGCTGACAATGGTCACACAGATGTAGTTCGCACTCTTTTACAAGCAGGTGCAGATGTAAATGCCGTTGATTCCTCTGGGTTTACTCCTTTAAGCTTGGCAGCACAATGGGATGCTAAAAATATTGTTGCAATGTTACTAGAAGCAGGAGCAGATACTAATATTGCTAACAACATTGGTCAGACACCAATATTTGGAGCAGCCAAGTATGGCTTAGATGAGATTATGGGAACCCTCATTGACCACGGTGCCAAGGTTAATGTTCAAGATAAATATGGTGATACCGCAATGCTTATTGCTGCAAAACGTGGTAATGATGAGGTAGTAACATCCCTGATTTTAGCTGGTGCTGACATGAATATTCAGAACAAAGAGGGTTACACCTCCTTGATGGTCGCCGCTGAAAAAGGCCACAAAACTATTGTTACCACACTGTTGGACAGAGGGGCCGATGTTAACTCTCGCCATGAGTGTGGCTGTACACCTCTGCTAGTTGCAGCAGAAAAGGGACATTTTGAAATTGTTAAAAACTTGCTAGACCACGGTGCAGATGTCAACGCTGTAAACTTAGATGGAACTTCAGCATTAATGTTTGCAAACCGTTACAACCATAAAGATATTGCAAAATTGCTAGTTGATCGTGGAATCAAAGTAACAACAGTAGATCAAGATGGTAAAACTGCTGTAGACTACCTCCGTGTCCCTGCAAACACAGCTAACATGAGAGGAACAGTCAGCAATAACAATCATTCTTAAACCCATGCATTATGTAAAATCATAAAGAAACACCAAGCCCAGGAGTTCCATAAGAATTAAAATATGAACTCCTGGCCCGCCAAAATCACCATAGAGACAGTGAAATCTATATTTTTTCAGACTCTTATATCTGCGATTTTCTTCACCTTTTTTTTGCTTTTGGCAAATGCAGGAGAGGCAAATAGCCAGCAAAATGGAAAGTGTTTGCGTTGTCATGGTATGAAAACCCTAGGCTACCAGGACACTGCAACAGGCAATTTACGAAACTTAAGCATAGACTTGCATGCATTGGCAAAATCAGACCATGCTGGTCTTGCTTGCCTAGATTGCCACAGTGCCGGGTTTGCTGCCTACCCTCACTTTAGTGAAGCTCGTAACGAACAGCTAGAGTGTCTCAGTTGCCATAAAAACAGTGAAAAATTTCCGCGTAAAATGTTTGAGGCAGTTGAAAGAAGTTTTACTCGTAGCAACCATTATCAATCTGCCCCTCAGGCTTTAACATGTTTTTCTTGTCATGACCCCCACACCTTTAGCACCCTAAACGGTAAATCTGATGCCGGAGTAAAGAGTCATGTTAAACGCGACAACGATATTTGTTTGGGGTGTCATGAAAAAAGCAAACCTCTAGATAATATGAGTAGTGGTGGTGCTGGTGATCTTTTAAAAAAACACGTCTGGCTGCCAGGGGTTAATCGTCACTTACAGAGCGTCCGTTGTGTAGAGTGTCATACCCAGGGAGATAGTGAGAGAAGTCACTTTATTCTCGGTGGGGAATATGCGGTAAAAGAGTGTGTCGCATGTCACAGTCGTGATTCCATACTCACAAGCAAGCTATATCGCTACCGCGCCCATGAAGAGCGTAACAAGGTCGGCTTTATCCACTCTGTTGTAATGAACGATGCCTACATTATAGGCATGACCCGCAACCAATGGTTGGATTGGGGAGGCATCGGCTTGGTGATTTTGACTTTGGTAGGAGTAGGGGGTCACGGTTTGGGACGTTGGATCGCAAGACGTAAAGGACAAAAGCTATGAAAGTCACCTATGAACTTTATCCTCTCTGGTTAAGGATTTGGCATTGGAGCAATGTAGTTGGGTTTTTAGTACTAATTGTTACAGGAGTGAGCCTCCACTTTGCCACCCCTGATGCAATGTTGATTCCCTTTAACAGTGCAAGAGTTCTACATAACATTTTTGGTATTGCTCTTTCAATAGGTTGGCTCATCTTTTTATTGGGTAATTTTAAACAGGGTAATATTATTCACTATAAGTTACGCCTCAAAGGGTTGTTGCAGCGTTTAATTAAGCAGGCAATGTTTTATGGTGTGGGAATTTTTAAAGGCGATCACCATCCATTTCCATCCACTGCTCACTGTAAGTTTAATCCACTGCAACAGGTCACATATCTATTTGTGATGTTTGTAGCCATGCCTGGGCTTATTATTTCAGGGTTGCTCTTTTTCTTTCCCCAAGTAGCACCAGAGCAATTTTTGGATATGGATGGGCTGTGGATTGTCGGAGTTCTCCACTATGTAATAGGAGTTTTTCTGGTCGCTTTTATGATTGGGCATATCTATCTTGCTACAGCCGGGGAAAAAGTCACTTCAGAGTTTAAAAAAATGTTGTTTGGTTCAAAATTGACGGAGGAGAGATAATGAACATCAAGGACTTTGTCGCAAAGGGTCACAATAAAAAAATTGTTTTGTTAATTGCTATCGGTTTGGTGATTGGCGGAGTGCGACATTTCTATCCATCAATGCTGGAGAGTTATGTTGGTGTTGTCAACGCTCCTCTTACCTATTCCAATAGTGAGCCTTTGAGTGAGCGGGCTTTTGAGAACCTTGCTGAAACCTTAACTCATGAATACCGTTTTAATAGAGCTATGGCAAAAACCAAGGATGAAGATGTTGCTTTTGCTCGCCGTCTTAAGGTCGATATGTTTATGAATACCAGATCTTTTGATAAAAAAGCCCCTTTTCCTCATATTGACTATTTTCGTAAAGCCGGAATAAACCAATATGAAGGACCAGAAACCTGTCTTGGTTGCCACGATGTTATAAAAATAGCCGATAGACATGGCAAGACTGTAGAAATTGATACCTTGGATGATGTGGTAAACTCTGTGCACTTTAAATTTCAGAGTAGTGATTCCGGTTTTTCAACATTTGGCTTTGATGGCAGGCAGGTTAATGGAGAAGGTACAAGGCCAATTCCTGTTGGTAAAATAAACCGTGCATGTGGTGTCCCTGGATCATTCACCTGGACTGGTTGGGCAGATTTAGTTAAAGCAAAACCCGAACATGCCCATGGTGATATCGAGATGCGTAGTGAAGGTTGTGGTCAGTGTCATATCGGTGGTGGTTATCATCCTTCAACCGAGCAGATGTTGCCAGCCCATAATGCACCTGCAACTGCTAAGGAAGGTATTGACTGTCTGATCTGCCACTCTCCAACCTATGATATGAACCAACGCTATGTAATAGAAGATGACAACGGCAAACGTTGGAATCAGGACCGCTCCATGAAGGCAGCCTTGACAGTTGGTCAGCCAACTATGGAAACCTGTCTGTTTTGTCATCAACACAATATGGGCGGAGATCTAGAGAAAGGTTTAGCCAAAGGGGCTGCTCCTGATAATTTGGGTTACAAAAATAAACGTCTGCTTCATCCCGGTTCCAAACGAGGTAATTCCATACAGCCAGCCCATGATGTCCATGCAGCAGCCGGTATGGCATGTACTGACTGTCACAGGCCAGAGGGACACAAAATACCCCGTGGTACAAAAGGTGTCGATCTCGTAGCAAACGATCTGCCCGGCAAGGTTGTAGAGTGTGAAACTTGCCATACAGCAGCCCCACATGTAAAAGATAATGAAGACCGGGCACTGCTCAACGGTCATGTAGATAGGGTCTCTTGTGAGGCATGCCATATCAAAAAACTGCGGGATGACAGTGTAGTGCTCCGAGATTGGACCCACCCAATCTGGAATGAAGAGGAGGGTGTGTTTGTCTTCAAGGATATCTATCAAAGTGGTGAGGTAGGAAAAGGCATTAAATTCCTCTGGTTTAACGGTAACGGATCGTTTCTAGCCAACGCTTTGGGAGATAATCCTATTGGTGATGGTTCTTATAATCCGCTTATGAACCAACTTGCTAGAATTGATAACCCAGAGGTAATAGCCGAAGTTCGTAAGTCTGCAATAGAGTTAAAAAAAACCTATCCAGATATAGATGTAGAGCAGTATGTAAAAGAGGCGACAAATCCTCTGTCAGTGTTATCACCAGAAATGCTGGAAAAACGTAAGAAGATGATTGAGGAGAATATCCGCCCTATAATGGAGAAGGGTAAAAGCAAGATATATCCATTTAAAATTTTCAATGCCATTATGTATGAAGATATGAACAACCAAGGACCATTTGGGGCAATGATTCTCCCCTTTGACTATCCTACCTACTATGAGACAGGAGACTCTAAAGCGTCAGTTAAAAAAGCTATAGAGCACCCAATTATCAAGCGTATGTATCAGGCTCCTTTCAAAGCCTATATGATGGATGAGTTCATGGGCTACTTTGGAGTTGATGGCTGGAAGGCAGAATATCCAGTAGGTAAAGATGGTGAACTTAAAAATGTAGAGTCACACTGGATGCGGCAGATGGGTTCTCTCATGGTAAACCACGGCATTCAAAAAGATGGCAGAAGCTGTAAAGAGTGCCATAAGCCAGACGGAATTATCGATTTTAAAGCCTTGGGATATCCCAAAGAACGGGCAGCAGAGTTGATAAATTTGCCAGAGTTGGAATAATCAGCAAAATGATTTATGAACAATGCATGGTGTGTGCAATACACACCATGCATTTTTAGGAGATTAAAATTTATCAAAGGCTTCTTTCTTATTATTTTTTCCACTCTCCAAAATATCCAGCAAATAGCTTGCTTTATCGATAGTCGTGTTAGATATCAGTTGTGTCAAATCCACCCCTCCAAGTAGATTAATGCCATTTTTTCCACTTTTATTACAATACA
>JADFYX010000193.1 GCA_015232795.1 Magnetococcales bacterium | reverse complement strand
GGATGAGCATGATTATTCTACCTCGGATGAATATTCTACTGCCGTTGAGGTTAGAATTGAGGCCCTGCTTACAATGTCCCATTTTGAAGAGGCTGCCGAATTAGCTGTAGAGGCGGTAGCTATCAATAGCGATGATTCGAGATTGCTTCGTCAATGTGCTTTGATCTGGTCGGGATTGGATAGGGCAGATGAGGCGGAGGTCTATCTGCGCCGTGCACTACACAACGATCCATTGGATGTAGCCATTCTCAGGATGTTTGCCCAATTTTCCGAGGCTCGTGGTCGTATTCGTGAAGCCCTTCCCTATATTAAAAAAGCTATGGAACTGGAACCGGAAAATGCCCAAATTCAGAGCCATTTTTCCCTTCTCTGTACTAAAGATGGCTTGTTGCAACCAGCACTAAAAGCCGCACAGAGGGCGATGGATATCACCCAAGGAGATGACCATCATGATAGAATCCATGCCATAACCGCTATGGCTTTCTTAAACGCTGAGATTGGTAATTTTCAGATTGCTGAACAACAATTTCGCAAAGGGTTAGAGTTACATCCCGGTTTGGTACAACCCCTCATGGGGTTGGGGTATCTATTGATGGAGTTGGGGCGTATTGATGAGGCAGTGGAGCAGTTTGAAAAGATTGCTCAGACAGACCCCAACCTAAGCCATGTGCAACTTATCCAGGCTCGTCGTTTTCCTGATGATGTCCTGGTTTTAGAGCAGATTGAAAAAGCTGCCTTACAGCCTAGTATCAATGGTTCGGTGACTGCATCATTTTTGTTTGAACTGGTGCGTGCCTGGGAGAATCGTCGTGAATATGATCGTGCTTTTTTATCGGCACAAAAGGCCAACAAGGTTCGTCGTCGCTGGATAGAGTACAGCTCTGAAGATAACCGACTTTTGACCAACCGGATCATTGAGATTTTCAGCGATAATTTTTTCCAGGCCCGTAGACAATATGGCAACATCTCCAAACAGCCCATATTTGTATTGGGCATGCCACGCTCAGGTACTACACTTGTTGAGCAGATACTAGCCAGTCATCCGGCCATTCATGGGGCGGGAGAGTTGGGGCAGATAGTCCGTTGGGCCCATGGTCTAACCCTTTGGGAAAAACGCATAGGCTCTAAAAGTGTGTTTCCTGAATGTGCACAAAAGTTGACAGGTAAAGAGGTTGCCAAAATGGCTGGCTATTGTCTTAAAGAGTTGCAGGAACTGGACATTTGTGATGCTACCCATATCATAAACAAGTTGCCTCACAATTTCCGCATGATTGGTCTGATCCACCTCTTGTTTCCCAATGCTATAATCTTCAACTGTCGGCGTGAGCCGAGGGATGTTGCCATATCAAACTATTTTATTGATTTTCGTGCTCGATTTGATGGGTTGGCCTATGCTTATGATCTTGAAGAGATTGGTCTACATATTTTGGATTATCAAAGATTGATGGATCATTGGTTTAAAGTGTTGCCCGGTCGGATTATGGATGTACATTATGAAGAGTTGGTGGAAACCCCGGAAAAGGTTGTCAGGAGTATGTTGGACCATATCGGTGTGGAGTGGATGCCAGAGGTATTGGCATTTTACAGTACCAAACGCCAAGTAAAAACCGCCAGTGTTTGGCAGGTACGTCAGCCAATCTACAAAACCTCCAAGGCTCGTTGGCGCAACTATGCCAAATTTCTGGGGCCACTGGAAAAAATACTGCAAGGTGAGCAACCACAAAAAGATTCGTCATCATAAAAACGGCAGTTGGTAATGTGTGGCTCCAACTGCCGTTCTTCGTGCGACATCCGGGCTAGCCCATTGAAACTTCATAATGGGGTGGTGCTTTTGTATCTTCAATAAGGACACGAGTCATGAACATATTGCAGGCATCCAACTCCTCATGTTCAAAGCGAAAGCATCCTTGTTCAATCTCAAATCCATCCGGTGATTTAAATAGCAGTGAGAACGGATCACGAAAATCTTCATGCCCAGTCCCACGTTTTGTAACCTCTACCAGCTCCAGTTTATGGATGTCGGCACCTACATGCACATTGAAAGTTTTTTCCTTGATATTTTCAAAGGTATCCACAGTTAGTTTCTTTAGTATTTCATCCATAACTTATTTAACTCCTTTCTAATTTCATTTGCCATATATCGCTACGAAGTAATATCAATAATTGCCCCTACCATGTAGCAATTATTGATTAATTCTTGGGTGGGTAAAATCCTTCTACGGCAATATAAAAATTAAGCCCTAAGGATGGTTGCATATTGTTATGGGGCAAAGAATTTCCGCTGTTACTAACAGCTTCTGGGCTCATCGTAACACTACTGTTAGGATCAAAGTCATGATAGTGCATAGCTGACTTGCTCCTCCTATCACCAGTTTTGGGAGCCAGTCCCAAGGCGTTGCCGGCAGGCTCCTCTGAATTGGCAAAGGGTGTTGCGTTGGCCTTCAAAGTGTGACTGTGGGGGGGGATTTGTTCCTGTGTAAGGGTAACTTCGTCTACTCCGACTCTCCGGCCAAGTCTATTTGGAGTTAAGCCAGGAGCGGCTCCATAACCGATTGGGGTACAGCCTTGTAAATTCGGCAATCCCATGGTTGTAGTCCCATTGCCCCCATAGGTGTTTCCAATGATACTAAAAAGAGCTGTGTTTTGGTTGACACTTATAATCTGACCATCACAAAAGGCCCATCCCCTTGGGGCAAATTTGTAGGGAAAAATTTGGATCTCTCCGAGATATGGTTCCACTGACATTTATTATACTCCTTTTAAGATCTGGATGGATATTCACCAGCTATGGCAATTATAAATGTAATAGGCAGGCTAGGCTGCATATTATAATGACGTTCACCATCACCAGTTGAAGATATGGTAAGATCGTACAGATCGGTATCCGGCTTATTTGCTGTGTAGAAAGGGGCAGGATTGTCTGCAAGAACCCTTCCTGTAGGATCAGCAGAATCTGCCTCATCTTGTGAGGCCATCAAATTGTGATTGTGAGAGGGAAGTTCGCTAGAGTGGAGAGTTACCCACTCAACTCCCGACATCATTCCCAGATTATGATCGGATAAATAAGGAGATTGACCTTGATGCAATGGAGCACGTCCTCGCATGTCTGGGAGTCTAAAATTGGTTATTCCATCCCCGCCGTATGTTGTGCGGATTAGTGAAAATAGTTCATTGTGTTGTGCAATGTCCAATAATTTACCATCACAAATAGACCAACCTCGTGGTGCAAAATTCCCAGCAAACATTTTTATTTCACAAAAAAATGGTTCAGGCATTGATAGCTCCTTAATTTCTAGAGGGAAAAAGACCTTCCAGCGCGATGCAATAATTCACGGTCAGATAAGGTTGCATATTGAAGTGTGTAACATTGCTTTCGCCAACAGCAACAATCGAATCACTCTGCATAGCTTTTAGATTTGTCGGTGCTTTGAAAGATTTATTGTAGTTTGGATCCATGTCATATTTACCCAATACAACTGTATCACTTGGTTGTACGACATCAGCCGTATCTGAGCATGCACTCATCATATGGGTGTGTGCTGGCATATTATTATTATTCAGTGGTTCCTCTTCACTGCCATACATTAAACCTTGTCTGAAAATTGATGACCCCATACCCGGATGAACTGGAACTCTTCCCCTTAAATCTGGAAGTTTGAAAGTTGTTTGATTCCCACCAAATGTATCGCCAATTAGCGCGTAAAGTGTTCTGTATTCACTTATTGGAAGCGATTGGCCATCACACTTGGCCCAATATCTCGGGTTAAAGCCAAACCCTAGCAACCGTATCTCACCTATAAATGGTTCTGACATTTGTATCTCCCTTGATTATTAATTCACGAGTCTACTGAGCCGATCAAATTTTAAAAACATGCACCAATATTGAATTACTTTAAGAACTAATAAAAATTACAATGCATATATAAAGCATCAATCTAACAAATTGTGTATTATAACTCTATGTTGAAAATTTTTGCTTAATAAAAGACTCTTAATTAATTGTTGGTAATAGTAAAGTATGTGTAAAATTCACACAACCATAATATTTAGTGCAATTGTAACGCAAGGGATAATAATATAATTATGAAGTTTAATTATATAGGCCGTATAACGCACAACAAAACATATTTATATGTACAAGAAACATTAATGATATAAATTATTTATAATATGCAAAATCAAGATGTTGTAAGTTAGTAAAGCTTTTTTTTGGTAACACTTTTTAAAAGGTTGATCAGGTGGGCGGGGTTTTGCTTGTAACTTATTGTAGTTGCAGATAATTCATAGCGGCAAAGAGTAAAAATTATACCAGATCAGATCTACCTTTCCCGAAAAGCACGTTCTTTAAGCAAAAGAATTGGATTGAGAAGATAATCTAGTATGGTTTTTTTGCCTGTTAAAATATCAACGCTGGTGGTCATGCCAGGAATGATGGTTAGTTTTTTACCCTGTTTCGATAGGGTTGATGTGGCATCCAATCTAATACGATAAAAACTCTGGCCATTATCGTCAGAAAAGGTATCGGCACTTATATCGGTTAGTACCGCATCAAGATAGCCGTAAATACGGGGGTCAAAGGCGGTTATTCCTATTCTTCCCTTTAAGCCGGGACGTAAAAAAGCCACATCCGCAGGATTTATCCAAGCTTCCACCACCAGATTTTCCTCCAGTGGCACGATCTCCAAAATAGGATCACCGGGTTTGATAACACCGCCAATGGTAGAAAAATGTATTTTATTGATAATTCCCTTAACAGGAGAGGAAATTTCGGTTCGCAAAACCCTATCTTTATCAGCAATATTTATCTCTTTACTGGCTGCTAAGCGGGCCTCTTGGTTTGCCAATTCTGCCCCTGATTGGGCTTTGAATTCTAAATTTTTGGCTTCTATGCGTTGCAAAGCCTCAATTAAAGCTGCTTTACCTCGTGGTTGGGCCATTCTCAGGGTTTTTAGCTCACGGTCCTGGTCTACATATGTGCGTTCCAGGCTTATTAACTCTGTGCGTGAGATGGCGCCACTTGCAACTAAGGGTCGGCTTAGGGTTAGCTCCTCTTTGGCCAGTTTTCGCGAGCGTATTAGACCTATTACCTTCTGTTTTAACTCTAACAACTCCTGCT
>JADFYX010000192.1 GCA_015232795.1 Magnetococcales bacterium | reverse complement strand
CTTCATTGGGGGACTCTATGTTGAATATTGATAATATAAGGGTTGGAACAAAATTAATTGGTGGATTTTTGATGGTAACAGCAATCTTGGTTTTTGGAGGAGCCTTAGGATACAAAAATATTACTGAGATGGGTAACAAGACTACCGATATTCTACATGCAACACCGTTAGTGGATTCTGCTATGGAGATGAAATTAGCGGTGCGGTCTGACATGCAGATGATAATGGAACTATTGGCATCTAAAGATAAGAAGGGACTAGATGAAGTGTGGCAGGAGCATGAAGAGTTCACAAAAACTTTTGATATTTTTGCCGATGCTATCCTTAACGGTGCCAAAACTGATGAAGGGACCATCTATGCTTTGCAAGATGAAAAACTTCGCTCAATTGTCCATAAAGCCGATGGGTTTCACAACGATAGTTTGCAACCCAAAATGTCTCGTATCAGGGACTTAATGGCTGAAAAATTCCTTTTGAATGAAAAGTTAGAAAAAATAATGGGAGCATTTGAGGAGAGTTTTGAGAAAACCATCAAGTTATCAGAATCATTTGAGGGAAGAGTTAAAGATCGCATCCGTTCAAAGATGGCAGATGGTGCTAGCACTGAAAACATTTTTAAGTTTGAAAATGGATGGGCTGACATAGCTATGGAAATGAAGACAACTTTAGCAATGAGTAGAATCGCTATTGAAGAGTTGGCTCAAAGCTTAAACGAAGAGTCTATTGTTAGAATTGGTAAAGAGTATAAAGAGACAATCGTAGAGTTTGACGGCTGGGTTGATGCTCTCTTAAAAGGGGCTAAAACTGATGAGGGTGTAATAGAGGCGGTTTCTGAGCCAGGTCTGCGACAGATGGTTATGCAGATTGATAATATTCATAATAATGAATTCCAGGTTTTAGCCAAGAAGTTTATGGATATTCAGAAAAAACTGGCAAGCAATGACAATAAGATGGGTGTCATGGATGCCGAAGCAGATGCTGTTGCAACTGAGTTGATGGATGTTTTGGGTGGAGTTGAGGTGGGTGCAAAAGATATAATGAAAAGGGCTGCTAAAGTTTCAAGAGAGACAGCAAGCAGTGCAGCAAACCATACAATTATCGGTGTTGCTGCTGGCTTTGCAATCGCACTTTTTCTTGGGATATTCCTCTCTCGCAATATTACTGGTCCTCTGGCACAAAATGTTATTGATCTGAAAAAACTTTCTGAAGGTGATCTCACTATAAACTGTTCAACCAACAGACAAGATGAGATTGGTATTTTATCTAACTCCATGTCTGATATGATTGATAAACTAAGAGGAATACTTGGGCAGATAACTAGCAATGCTCAAGATATTAATACGGCATCAGGAGAGCTGTTCTCAATATCGGGAGAGATGTCAAGTGGCTCAGAAGTAATGAGTGGTAGTGCAGACAGTTTATCTGACAATGCTCAAAATGTAAGTGGTAACATGAATACTATTTCGGCTGCAGCAGAAGAGATGAGTACAAACATGACCAACGTATCAGCTGCTGTTGAAGAGATGAGCGTCAATATGACCACCATTTCAGCAGCAGCAGAGGAGGCCAGTACCAATTTGAGTGCTGTTGCTGCTGCTTCTGAGGAGGCAAGTAACGGTTTGACCTTGGTTCACGATGCTGCAAATCGTTCCAGTGATAACATCAGCTCAATTACTACATCTGTAAAAGATGTCTCGGTCTCAATAAATGAAGTAAGCAACAAATGTAAGAGTGCCGCTGCTGTTGCTCAGAAAGCTTGTGAAGATTCTCAAGCCAACATTGCCATTATTGAAACCCTTACACGTTCGACAACTGAGATAAGCGCTGTGGTTAAGGATATTGAAGCCATTGCCCAACAGACCAACATGTTGGCTCTCAACGCCTCCATAGAGGCTTCTGGAGCAGGAGAGGCAGGAAAAGGGTTCTCAGTGGTTGCCAACGAGGTTAAGGATTTGGCTAAGCAGACAGCAATTGCAACTTCTGACATAGCTAAAAAAATTAGTGAAATTCAGAATAATACTCAGAGTGTTACCACTGCTACGAAAAATATAACGGACTCTGTAAAAAATATTGCAGAAGCCAATGACGAGATTTTGCACGCCATAAATGAGCAGAGCAACACAATTGAGCAGATCAATAAATCCATGACCTCTGCCTTAGATGAGACCAATGAAGTTAACCGTCGAGTTGATGAATCATCCACTGGAATTGATGAAATTAACCGTAACATGCAAGAAATTTCAACAGGCATTGGCGAAGTTGTGCGTAATGTCGTAGAGGTAAACAGCGGAATTCAAGAGCTAACAAGAACTGTAAACGAAACATCTAACGCAGGTGGAGAGGTAGCAAGTAATGTTTCAAATGCTGCTACACTTACCGAGGAGATGGCTGTAGCAATATCCGAGATAAGGACCATGTCTGGTGGTATGCAGGAGAAGAGTGCCGAAGTAGAAGAAAAAGCAACAACACTTTCAAGTATTTCAATAAAGTTGGATGGGAGCCTCGCGGCATTTACTTTATAATTCTAAATTCATGGCAGTTTTCGCTCAAAACAGAGCAATAAGTGATTAAGATCGATAAAATAGTGGTCTATCAAAATAAATAGAAATGATTATCATTACGGTATGGCGGATATCCATAAAATGACATCAGAACCATCAACAATCACAATTGGTTTGGTTGGTAACCCCAACTGTGGCAAAACTACAATTCTTAACAAGTTATGTGGTTCCAAAGACAGTGTTGGAAACTATCCAAGGGTCACTGTAGCAGCTAAAGAGAGAACATTTGAGCATCAAGGCAACATTATTAAAATTACTGACTTGCCAGGAATTTATGCTCTGACAACTCAATCGCCTGAGGAGAGTGCAAGCAGGGATTACATTCATGCCGAGAAGGCAGATATTGTCATCAACGTTATTGATGCTGGCAATCTTGAGAGGTCACTGTTTCTTACCAGTCAACTTATTGAGATGGGTAAGCGGGCTATTTTTGTTCTCAATATGATTGATGAATCAAGACGAAAAAAACTCATAATTGACAGTACAACGCTGTCAAGTATGTTGGGTGGTCCGGTTATTGAGATGAACGCTATAACAGGTGAGGGGATGGGTTACCTCAAAGACAGTATAGTTGAGATGGCAAAATATACTGGTGAAACCAAAAAGATTTTTATCAATTATGATGAACATCTAAAAGATGCTGTTATAAGGGTTCAAGAGAAAATTACCCAATTGCACCAACATAAGATGAGTGAATCCCAGACCCGTTGGTTGGCAATCAAGCTTCTTGAAGGTGATGAGGTGATGATTAGTAAAGAAAAAGATCATGACTATTTGTTGGAGATTGTTAGGCGTGAACGCTATGATTTAGCTCGCGACCATGATGGTGAGTGTGAAATGTTGTTTGCCGATGCCCGTTATGGTTTTGTCCATGGTATGGTTTTAGAAGCAGTAGAGGTATTAGAAGATCCCGCAAAACGTTATGATTTGACAAGAAAGTTGGATATGTTTTTCCTTCATCGCTTGCTCGGTGTTCCAGTCTTTATTGGTCTTTTGTGGTTAATGTTTCAAACTACCTTCACCGTTGGTGAATATCCCATGAACTGGATAGATGCTGGTGTTGGGGTAATTTCAAATATTCTTGATAATATTATTCCAGCAGGTATGGCACATGATCTGGTTATTGATGGAGTTGTAGCTGGTGTTGGAGGAACCATTATTTTTCTTCCCAATATTGTCATTCTCTTTTTCTTTATGGCCATTTTCAGTGAGACGGGTTATCTGACCCGAGCCGCTTTTTTAATGGACAGGGTTATGCATTCATTTGGTCTTCATGGTAAGGCTTTGATTCCCCTGGTTATGGGGTTTGGTTGTAATGTTCCGGCAATTATGGCTACCCGCACTATTGAGAGTAATCGTTCGCGGTTGATAGCAATATTGATCAATCCTTTTATGCTCTGTGCTGCTCGTCTTCCAGTGTTTATTTTATTTGCAGGGGCATTTTTTAGCGAAATGGCCGGAACCATGGTATTCATCATGTATATGTTGAGTATCATTATTGCTATGGGAGCTTCGGTTCTTTTAAATAAACTGATGCCAGATGGTGAACCAGAGGCGTTTGTTATGGAGTTACCCCCTTATCGTTTACCAACATTGCGTGCGGTTTTGGTCCATATGTGGGAGAAGGCTCTTAATTTTTTGCAAAAGATCGCGGGGGTAATTTTGGTCGGCTCCATTGTTCTCTGGTTTTTGCAAGAGTTTCCGCAAAATGTAAAATATAGTGATGATTTTAACTCCAAGATAGCGCAGTTGCAGAGTGAGCCTGAAAGTTCTAAGGGGGCTATTGCCATTGCTGGTTATAAACAGAAGATGGCTCAGGAGCATCTATCTAACAGTTATCTTGGTCGTGTCTCCCAAGCCATAGCCCCGGTTTTTGCCCCACTAAATTTTACTTGGCGTGATACTGTAGCTATTTTAACCGGATTTGTGGCCAAAGAGGTGGTGGTTGCTAGTTATGCTGTTATATATGCTCAAGATAAAGAGTCAACGGAGGAGTCAACTAGTTTAAAAAATGTATTGGCAAAAACCATGTCTCCATTAGTGGCATTTGCCTTCATGATCTTCGTATTGCTCTATACACCCTGTCTTGCTACAATCGCAGTTATTCGACGTGAGGCAGGATCGTGGAAATGGGCTGGTTTTTCAGTTGCGTTCTCACTGGTATTAGCCTGGAGTTTGGCTTTTTTAATTCTAACTGTGGGTAATCTATTTGTATGAATATGAGTGAATGGTTAGATACTCTTATCGTAGGTGTTATAATGCTTTTATGTCTGCGCTATATATACAAAAGCTCAAAGCAGATGTTTGCCGAAAAAAAACCGGGTGAGGGTTGTAGCGGTTGTAGTTCTAGTGGTTCTTGTTCTCCTAAACAAAAGGCAGAAAAACAGATGGTTAAGCCAGACTGATTTTATTGCAAAAAGTTGATTTTTTAATAAAAACTGTGCTAAACATAGCTGCGGTAGTTGTCCCTACGCACCTGAGAGTTTGTGAAAAATTGAAACCTTTTGGGGAACGCCCAAATTTCTCCCCCCCCCCCCCGCACCATGTCGAAACGTGCCAAAT
>JADFYX010000191.1 GCA_015232795.1 Magnetococcales bacterium | reverse complement strand
TTTTATGTCCGGTCTTCATGTTTTGGCCTCACTGTGCTAACCTTGAACTCATATCATCACCTGCATTAAATATTTATTCAAAATGAAATTATAATAAAGAATTATTAATTGCTATATAAAGGAAATTTTGGCAAAATTATAAAATATATTGCTTTAAATTTTAAAATTTGCCAAAATATTAATGATTGTTAATGCTAATTTTTTATATCTGCATAACAATATCATAGTATTTTTCTATCACAATTAGATCCAACTGGCGGATAATAATGATAAAAACACACGAAGAAATTATTAGTTTGCTTGAAATTATCGATTCAGAACATATAGTTATTTTGAAATGGGCCGATGAGCTTATTGATGATATTGCAAAAGAAAGATCCCAACAGTATATATCTGAAAAGGCTTTCAGCTTTAAAGATTTTTTGTTGGAGCACATATTAAAAGAGGATGCTGAACTCTATCCCTATCTTACACATACAAAAACTGTTGATACAGAAATGCGAAAGCTCCACGATATCTATGCTAAACTAGATGATTTTTTTATGAGCACACCCGCAGAAATCGTAGAAAAATTTAAAATTGTAGTTCCACTTGTAAAAGCAAGAATAGAGTATGAAGACAGCATGCTAAAAGAGTTAGTTAAAAACAATTAACCAACTCTTTTCCCTACACATAGTTGCGGTAATAAATAATTTTTTTTACCCTAGCCCCTTACTCCCACTCAATTGTTCCTGGTGGTTTGGAGGTTATATCATAAGTCACCCGGTTTATCCCCTTAACCTCATTGATAATGCGATTGGCAATTTTAGATAGCATATCATGGGGCATGGGGTAGGCGGTGGCGGTCATGTAATCTTTGGTCTCTACTGCCCTTAGGGCCACGACATAATCATAACTACGCCCATCACCCATAACCCCAACACTCTTTACAGGTAGAAATACGGTGAAGGCCTGGGCGGTTTTTTCATAGTGGCCTGAACTATATAGCTCATCCATATATATAGCATCAGCACGGCGCAGAAGATCTGCATACTCTTTTTTAACCTCACCCAAAATACGCACGCCAAGGCCTGGCCCCGGAAATGGATGACGAAAAACCATACGCTGGGGTAGTCCCAACTCAAGCCCTACGTTACGTACCTCATCTTTGAACAGCTCTCTTAATGGCTCCAACAGCTTTAAACCCATCCGTTCTGGCAGACCACCAACATTATGATGGGACTTGATATTAGTCGCCATACCGGATTTTGCCCCGGCAGATTCAATGACATCAGGATATATGGTCCCTTGGGCAAGCCAGCGTACCCCGGTAATTTTTTTTGCTTCGCTCTCAAACACCTCAATAAAGGTGTGACCTATAATTTTGCGTTTTTCTTCCGGATCACTAACACCTTTTAAACGGGATAAAAACATATCCTGGGCATCAACCCGAATAACCTTTACCCCCATATGTTTGGCGAAGGTGGCCATTACTTCATCACCTTCGTTAAGGCGCAGAAGGCCGTTATCAACAAAAACACAGGTAAGTTTATCGCCGATAGCTCGATGCAGCAGAGCCGCAACCACAGAGGAGTCTACCCCACCAGACAGCCCCAACAACACCTGGTCATCACCAACTTGCTGTTTAGCGTGGGCAATCTCATACTCAACAAAACCAGCCGAAGTCCACAACCCAGCACAACCACAAGCACGTTTGATAAAAGCATCAAGAAAAGCATCACCGTTTTGGGTATGGTTAACCTCAGGATGAAACTGCACCGCAAAAAATCCCCGGCTCACATCTTCCAATCCTGCAACAATTCCGTTCTGGCTTTCAGCAACAATATCGAACCCATCTGGGGGAGTGGTAACATGATCACCATGGCTCATCCAGACGTTACCTGCATCACTGCAAGGAAGCAGAGCATCAAACATATAACTGGCATTGGCTTTTTTTTGAATTTTTGCATGACCATATTCACGAGTTGCAGAGGCCTCTACCTCACCACCAAAATGGCGAGTTAAAAGATGCATTCCGTAGCAGATTCCTAAAATCGGAACCCCCAACTCAAAAACCACCGGGTCCATAATGCGAGAATTTTCATCATAAACCGACTGATGACCACCAGAGAGAATAATCCCCTTGGGTTTAAACCCCCTAATCTCCTCAACCGTCATATTAAAAGGATGAATCTCACAATAAGTATGAGCCTCCCGTACCCGTCGAGCAATCAACTGCGTATACTGGGAGCCAAAATCAAGAATCAAAATCCGTTCTGCATGAATCCGGTTGGTCATACTATTTTCTCTCTTACAGTTGGTTGCTGGTTGTGTTTATTCTGGAAATGGGGAATTGTTTCAATTTACTGTGCATATTCCAAGCATCAACATCCATGATCATACCATTTTTCACTACCCTATGGTTCGTTGATTGTTGGGGCAATTTATCAATAAATAGACATTTTTTAAGCTTATCAATTTGGGATGTATATCTTGGAAAAACGCGATTACCGAATTCAACAATCGCAATAAAATATATTGGTTTTTCAATATGGTCCATCACATACTCAGAAAAAAATGTATCTCGACATTTTTTTGCTAATGTTTTCGACAACTCTTTTGATTTAAACTTGTTGAAAAAATTTTGAAAATCTTCTTGTGATGTCGCAACATTGCCGGGATCTTTCACCTCTATGTAGAGTAACTCTTCAGGCAACTCTACTATAAAATCAACAATTGCTGAACACTCTGACTCTGCACGGTTTGGCTTATCAATATGGGTGGCTTTGATCGCCCTGGTAAAATCAAAACGCAGATCATTTTCTACCAAAATTGCCCCAGACATCAAGAAGCTCCAACAAACATACCACCTAATTCAAGATCATAAATCTTATCATAAGCATCGGCAATTTTATTGGGGATAATATCGGTATAGTGAGGACCGCGGACCATCTCTATATCGTTGGTCTCAGAATTTTTGCTAAGAGAGATAAACTGCAACTGATCGGTTTTTTCCTGTTTTAACTCCAGCAATTTTAAAAGCACATAATTATGGGTAGCAAGAAAAATCTGCACTCCATGGCGTTGTAGCTCTAATAATATTTCAACTGTAGCCTCCAACATTGATGGATTTAAATTGGCTTCTGGCTCATCCCAAAACAAAGTTGCTCCATCACCCAAAGAGCCGTTGCGAATTAACAACCATAGCAAGCCTAATTTTCGCATTCCTGTTGCAACCATGGTAAATTCAAATTTGCCATAGGAATTTTCCAAATAAAATGTATCGTTCTCTATGACAATTATACCTTCTAATATCTCTTCTATTTTTGTTAATAACTGCTTCCGGTTATCATCTAGTTTTCGCAATTTCGGCAAGTTAGCTTTTTGTATAATTTCAATAAGATACTCTTCAAAATGAATTTCTCGTTCAAGAAATAAAGAGGTTAAGCCAGGAGCGTTGGCGAGCATATCTTTTTCAGGAATAAAAACTACAGGTTGACCGTTTTCATTATTTTTCTCAACCTTCCAATTTTCAGTATTGAAGCCGCCATTTTTAGAAAAAGTTATTCCAATATCTTTTTCCCCAATCAAAATCCTTATGCTAGCATCCTCAATATTATTTTCTTTTACAAATTTTCGATACAAGCTATTAATATCTGCATTTTTAGTAAGAAAATCTGCCTCCAGCTTTTCATGAATATGTCCATGGTGTAAAACACCACCAAATTTATCGTCTTTAGAAACACGATATTCAGCTACTAAAACTCCATAAGCTGCCTTCAACAGATGAGTTTTCCCCGTACCATTATCACCAACAACAACATTGATACCAGGAGAAACAGGCAGATCAAGTTCGCGAAAAACTGTGAAATTTTTCAGATATATTTTATCAATCATACCCTGCTCCAAAGTTGATTAAAATAATCAATCCATCCTATAGTTAGGAGCCTCTTTGGTTATGGCTACGTCGTGGACGTGGGACTCTTTTAAACCTGCGCTGGTTATCTGTACAAACTCTGGTTTTGTGCGTAGGGAGTTGATATCGGCACATCCGGTATAACCCATGGCAGCCCTGATACCACCGATCATCTGATGAATCAATGGAGCCAATGGGCCTTTATATGGTACGCGGCCTTCCACACCTTCTGGTACTAGTTTTTGGGCATCAACCCCTGATTGAAAATAACGATCTTTTGAACCTTTTGCCATAGCACCAAGAGAGCCCATGCCCCGGTAGGTTTTATAGCTCCGGCCTTGGTACAAAAACACCTCTCCGGGTGCTTCGTCGGTTCCTGCAAACATTGAACCCATCATCACTGTTGAGGCTCCGGCTACAATGGCTTTGGCTACCTCACCGGAATATTTAATACCTCCATCAGCAATAACTGGAACACCGTGTTTATCGGCCTCTTTGGCACAATCTGCAACCGCGGTGATTTGCGGAACTCCCACTCCGGCTACAATACGGGTAGTGCAAATGGAACCAGGACCAATACCAACCTTAACAGCATCTGCTCCTGCTTTAATTAAAGCTCTGGTTCCTTCGGCTGTTGCTACATTTCCACCTATAACCTGCACCGCTGGATATTTCTTTTTAATCCAGCTTATCATCTCTAAAACCCCTTCGGAATGTCCGTGGGCAGTATCAACGACTATTACATCCACCCCTGCCTCTGCTAACGCTGTGGCCCTGCGAAAGCCGTCTTTTCCTGTACCAATAGCTGCTCCCGTACGCAATCTTCCCGCAGCATCTTTACAGGCTAACGGATTGGTTTGTGATTTTTCGATATCTTTAACGGTAATTAAACCAGCACAGTGAAAATCTCCATCCACAACCAATAACTTCTCAATGCGGTGTTGGTGCAAAAGCCGTTTGGCTACTGACATTGGTACACCCTCTGCCACCGTTACCAGCTTATCTTTACCTGTCATTAAATCGGATATAACTGTTGATTGATCAGTTGCAAAACGTACATCCCGGTTGGTCAATATACCCACCAAAGTGCCGTTGGCTTCTGTTACCGGAATACCGGAAATATTATGCTTACGCATTAAATCGGATGCCTGACGCAGGGTAGCGTCGGGTTCTATAGTCCAAGGATTAGCAACCAAACCGGCAACAAAACGTTTAACCTCCCGCACTTGGTTGGCCTGCTCCTTAA
>JADFYX010000190.1 GCA_015232795.1 Magnetococcales bacterium | reverse complement strand
CTATTGGGGGTATTATTGGGGGCGGTAATCGGCTATACTGAGACGTTCGTTAATTGGGCTGTGTTTGCCCTTTGTTAAATCAGTAACCAACTAAAAAGAAGAGCTATTTAGTATATGAGTGACGACTCCGTAATTATCCCCAAAGAACTTCCTGTCAACATTGAAGATGAAATGCGCACCTCCTATCTGGATTATGCCATGAGTGTAATCGTGGGGCGTGCATTGCCAGATGTTAGGGATGGGTTAAAACCTGTACATCGTCGTGTTCTTTTTGCCATGCGAGAGCTAGGTAACGATTGGAACCGATCTTATAAAAAATCGGCCCGTGTGGTTGGTGATGTAATTGGTAAATATCACCCCCATGGTGATGTTGCTGTTTACGATACCATTGTGCGCATGGCTCAAGATTTTTCCATGCGCCATATGCTTATTGACGGTCAGGGTAACTTTGGTTCGGTAGATGGAGATTCTGCCGCTGCTATGCGTTATACCGAGGTGCGTATGACCCGCTTGGCTGGTGATCTGCTGGAAGAATTAGAAAAAGAGACTGTAGATTTTATTCCCAACTATGACGGCTCTATGTCGGAACCACGGGTGTTGCCAGCCAAATTTCCCAACTTGTTGGTAAACGGCTCCTCTGGTATCGCGGTTGGTATGGCTACCAATATTCCTCCCCATAATCTCGGTGAGGTTATCGACGCTACGGTTGCGGTAATTGAAAATCCAGATATTGATACTTTAGGTTTGATGGAGCACATGGCTGGCCCTGATTTTCCTACGGGGGGAATTATCCATGGTCGGGGTGGAATCCAAAGCGCGTTTGAGACCGGGCGTGGTTCGGTAGTTGTTAGGGCTAAAACTGAAATTGAGACAAAAAAATCTGGTCAAGAGGTGATTGTCATCCACGAGCTACCTTATCAGGTAAATAAGGCTAAGTTGGTGGAGCGTATTGCTGAGTTGGTACGAGAAAAGCGAATTACCGGACTGTCTGATCTGCGTGATGAGTCTGATCGTCAGGGAATGCGGGTGGTTATTGAGCTAAAACGCGATGCCAATGCCGATGTTCTATTAAATCTATTATTTAAACATACCCCTATGCAGTCCAGTTTTGGTGTTAACACCTTGGCACTGGTGGGGGGTACTCCTGAAACTCTACCTTTAAAAAGAATTTTAGAAGAGTTTATCAAGCATCGTCGGGAGGTTGTTACCCGTAGAACTCTATTTGAGTTGAAAAAAGCCCAATCTCGCAGCCATATTTTAGAGGGGCTTTCTGTTGCTCTGGCTAATATCGATAGGGTCATTGAAATTATTCGTGAGGCTCCAAACCCTGTAATAGCCAAGACCAACTTGGTTGCTGAGTTATGGGATAGGGGTCCGGTTGAAGCTATGCTGGCACGGGCTTTGGAAGAGGGTGATGTTGCCTCTCCGCAGTTTGTTGAAGGTGGTTATCTCCTCACTGATACTCAGGCTCAGGCTATTTTGGATATGCGTCTGCACCGTTTGACAGGTCTGGAGCAAGATAAAATCCATGGTGAGTTTGAAGAGATTCTTTCAGAAATCGCCCGTTTGAAGAAAATTTTGGCATCAGATGTAGTGTTGATGGATGTAATTAAAAACGAGCTGGCTTTAATCAAAGAGATGTTTGCCGATCCACGGCGTACTCAGATAGTGGGTAGTTTGGGTGACTTCTCCATGGCGGACCTTATTCCTGAAGAGGAGATGGTGGTTACGGTTAGCCATGCGGGATATATCAAACGGCAGCCAAGTATTGAATATCGTACCCAACGTCGGGGTGGAAGGGGTAAAAGTGCAACGGGAATGCGGGAAGAGGATTTTATCGCCCAGCTTTTTGTCGCTTCAACCCACGATACCATTCTCTGTTTTACCGATCAGGGCCGGGTTTTTAAACTAAAAGTGTACGATCTACCTGCTGCTGGAAGGGCAGCAAGGGGCCGACCTATTGTTAACCTATTATCTTTGGTAGAAGGTGAGAAGGTCCGCCAGATTCTCCCAGCACCGTTTACAAGTGAAGAGTGGGGCGAGTGGGAGCTGTTATTTGCCACCAGCCGGGGTTTGATTAAAAAGACTCTGCTTTCTGCCTATGCAAATATTCGGGTTACTGGTATTAGGGCTGTTGATCTTGTAGAGGGAGATGATTTAATTGGCGTAGCCTTGTTGCCGGTATTGCCAGAAGAGAAAGATGTAAAAGGTAGTGAAGAGATTGAGGGTGAAACCGATGATGAAGATATAGTTGCAGAGTCAGAAGATACGGTAGAAGCTGATGATGAGGCCGATAAGCCTAAAATGCCCGGACGTATTATGCTTTATTCTCGCAGCGGTAAGGCAGTGCGCTTTAGAACCAGTCAGGTGCGGAGCATGGGCAGGGTAGCCCGTGGTGTTCGGGGTATGCGCTTGAAGGGTGATGATCGGGTTATAGCTCTCAACGTTTTGCTGCCCGGTTCAGGTTGTCAGGTATTGACCATAACAGAAAATGGTTTTGGCAAGCGTTCTGAAGAGTCACAATTCCCCACCAAAGGCCGGGGAACTCAAGGTGTTATCGGCATTCAAACCAGCGAGCGCAACGGTCAGGTTGTGGCAACCTTAACGGTATGGCCGGGAGATCAGGTCATGTTGATTTCTGATCAAGGCACAGTATTGCGAACTGGTATGGATAGCATACGATTGACGGGTCGTAACGCCCAAGGGGTCAAGGTATTGAATGTCGGCAAAGGGGAGCATGTTGCCTCTGTTGCCCGTTTGGCAGAACCCGAAGAGATAGATGAGCTTGATGAAGAGTTGCTAGCCGATTCAGAGGGGTTGGAAGGTGAGACCCCAATTGTTGAAGATACTGGAACAAGTGAAGGTATAGATGATACTGGAGACGAGCAGGGAGATGACTCCACTGACGGTGAGGAGTAGGCCATGCTTGATATAAAATTAATTCGCTCAAATCCAGAAATTGTACAACAAGGACTTGAGAGCAGAAGTGGTCAATATGATTTGACCAACTTTTATGGTCAAGAGGAGAAAAAGCGCGCAGTTCAAGGGCAGGTAGAGCAACTGCAAGCAAGGCGTAACGAGATTTCCAAAGAGATTGGTCAACGCAAAGGGTCAGGGGAGGATGCAGCCGATCTTTTTGCCGAGATGAAGGAGTTAGGGCCGAAGCTCAAGGTTTTAGAGGCTGAGTTTAAAAATCAGGAGCAGGCAGTAGAGGCGGTATTGGCAGGTCTGCCTAATCTACCTCATAAAGATGTTCCTAAGGGAGCAGACGAGAGTGGCAATGTAGAGTTGCGCCGTTGGCCAACCCAGGGAGACCCTGCAAAACTAGCCTTTGCAGCCAAAAACCATTGGGAGATAGGTGAAGATCTAAATATTTTAGACTTTGATGCCGGGGCATCCATAGCCGGGGCAAGGTTTACGGTATTGCGTGGTGCAGGAGCAAGGTTATCCAGGGCATTGATAAATTTTATGTTGGATCTACACACCGGGGAGCATGGTTATACAGAAGTTATGCCTCCACTGTTAGCCAACCAAAAAACTCTTTATGGCACTGGTCAGCTACCAAAATTTGCAGAAGATCTTTTTGCCGCCAAGGATGATCCTTTGTATATGATACCAACAGCAGAGGTTCCGTTGACCAATTTGGTTGGCGATAAAATTTTGGCTGAAGAGGAGCTACCGATGAAGATGACCGCCTGGACCACCTGTTTTCGCCGCGAGGCAGGAGCAGCAGGTAAGGATACCAGAGGTTTAATTCGCCAGCATCAGTTTGACAAGGTAGAGTTGGTCTGGATTACAAAACCGGAAGATAGCCATGAGGCATTGGAGCAACTAACAGCCAACGCCGAAGAGGTATTAAAACGCCTTGAGCTACCCTATCGCGCTGTATCTTTATGCACAGGTGATTTGGGGTTTGCAGCGGTAAAAACCTATGACTTAGAGGTTTGGCTACCGGGTCAAAACTGTTATCGGGAGATATCCTCTTGTTCCAACACAGAGGCATTTCAGGCAAGAAGAATGAAAGCCCGTTTTCGTAGAAATGGTGCAAAAAAACCCGAGATGGTCCACACACTAAACGGCTCAGGTTTGGCAGTAGGCCGGACCCTGGTAGCCATTCTAGAAAACTATCAACAGGCAGATGGCAGCGTAGCTATTCCAGAAGTGTTAAAGCCATACATGGGTGGCATAACGGCGATTAGCAAATAGATTTAAAAAAGTGTTTTTGCCTGTATTTTCATGGGTCAAGGGAGATTATCTCCCTTGTGGGTTTGGGCAAAGCCCAAGGTTTTGCCTGTGCCGTAAAGCCGGATTTAAAAAGGATTTATTTCGCTTCTGAAAAAATCCCCGGCGAGTATATTAATCTCCAACTAAATAAAACCCTGTCTTTTTAGGGTTTTATTTAGTTGGAGATGTCCTTTACCAATCCAAAGCAGGTAATTATAATTACCTGTAAGGATGAACCCAATCCAAAAGCCAAATAAAAAATCAAAGAATATCCAACAAAATTCAAATAAATATCAATCACATAAATAAATAATCAACTATTTTTTAGCAAACATGCGTTTAGCCCCTGTCAAACACCGTCCATTTAGGGTAGATTATTCGGCGGATGGGTGGCCGAGTGGTCGAAGGCAGCGGTCTTGAAAACCGCCGACTCGCAAGGGTCCGTGGGTTCGAATCCCACCCCATCCGCCAGGTTAGACTCCAAGAGAGTCCAGCAAGAAGATAAAAGCCAGCAATTTCAACGTTGCTGGCTTTTTTTGTGTCCAGAGCTGTCCAAAGAAAGGTGTTGAAATCCACAAAATGTGGGGGTATCTTTGGGGGTATATTTATCTACCTCAACAGGAGATACCCCCAAAGTGCTCACAGATGCCAAGCTGAAGCGGCTTACACCAGGCTCAAAGACCGTGAAACATTTCGATGGGGGTGGCCTGTTCCTGGAGGTCCCCAAATCCGGCAATAAGCGGTGGCGTTTAAAGTACCGCTTTGGGGGTAAAGAGAAATTGCTGGCTATCGGTGTTTATCCAACCATCACCTTGAAAGAGGCCCGGAACAAACGGGAAGCGGCAAAAAAGCTGTTAGCGGCTGGGACCGATCCGGCAACGGTTAAAAGGGAAGAAAAACGGGCAGTGCGGATGGCAATGGCCA
>JADFYX010000018.1 GCA_015232795.1 Magnetococcales bacterium | reverse complement strand
TATTCCCGTCAGGTTGTGCAATTGGAATCTAACCCAGGTGATTTGAGCAGCCCTATTGGTAATGGTGTACGGATTTCAGAAATTTCCCGTCAGTATGACCAATTAATTCAGCGTCGTGAAGAGTTGGGTGTCTCTGAGGTTGGTCGTCTTGAAACTCGTGATCGTTTTTTAGTCATGATTGAAGATGTGTTTAACGATTTGGATGGTGATGGACTCTCCCAACGTATGGAGGCTTTCTATTCTGCTGGTGATAAACTTGCAGATAACCCTACCAATGCAGTAGGACGTGCTGAACTAGTAGCAGAGGCCGATTCTTTGGCTCGTTATATGTCAGACATGGATAAGTCACTCTCTGAGTTGGCAATGCCAGTTGACCAAGAGATTAGCATTGTTCTTGATGATATCAATGTTCGCTTGGATGCTCTACAGAAGATAAACAATGCCATCGTCTCCAACGACACCAACCATCCAGCTCTAGATCTTAAAGATCAAAGACGGCAGATGGTTATGGAGTTGGGCAAAATTATCGATATCCGCACTTTTGAGTTACCACAAGATGGTTTGCAAATTGTTACCTCCCAGGGGCAAGAGTTGCTGGTTGATCCGGTATTTGCTGCCGAGTTCAAGCGAAGTGTGGCAGTTAATGAAAACGGATTTATGGGAATTGAGATTGGTGGTCGTGAGTTTGGTACCAATGACAAGATTCAAGGTGGTAACTTAAAAGGACTATTAGAAATTCGTGATGAAATTCTCCATGGCGAGAATGGTTATATCACCCGTCTGGAAGGTATTGCCGACGAAATTCGTTTTCAGGTTAATAAGGTTCACACGCAATCTGTTAATCAAAAGATGTATACCAGCCAAACTGGTGTTTTTGAACTAGGTTCTGATATCGATACGGCTATTTCTAAGCTAAATTTAGATACAAATAGCAGTGAATATCAGAAAGCCCCTGTTGATTTGAGCCGGGTTGTTGAGGGGTCCATCACTTTTGCCTCAGGTTTAGATACAGATAATTTAAACACTATTTCCACAGTAATGATCAACTCCAACATGTCAATTCGACAAATTAAAGATGCTATCAACAATTCTGGCGCGGTAAATGCATCTATTGTTACAGATGGTGCCCAAAGGTTCCTGGAAATTGAAGCTCCCGAAGGAAGTGTTTATGGCGTAGCCTCTGACACCAGCAACGTTTTGGCTGCTTTAGGAGTAGGGGCAATTTTTGGTGGTACTGGCTCCGGGGATATGGCAGTTAGTGCCGATTTACTGGCGGACCCTAAACTTTTGGGTATTGGTAGACTGAATGTTAACGACTCCAATGATCCTGTAACAGTTACTTTTGATGATGGCAGCAGCGATGGAGCTTTGGCTCTAGGTGCTCTGAGATCTTCTGAATTTGAGTTAAGAGACGAGAGAACCACCCTTACCGGACATTATGCACAGTTGGTAGGTGAGTTAGGCTCCCTGATTCGTCAAGACGGTGAGAGTTTAATAGCACAACAGTCAGCACAAGATTTTATTAGTGATTTGCAGGAATCAATTTCCGGTGTTTCTCTCGAAGAAGAGTTGACAGATTTGATTCGGTTTCAACGGGCCTTCCAGGCTTCCAGTAAGATGGTTGGTGTAGCCGATGAGTTGATGCAGACCATCATTTCAATGGTTTAGTATCTACAAAAGGATAATCAAAATGCGTGTTACAAGCAATTTAATGTTCGAATCTGGTATGACCGCCCTGCAAAACAAACAGCAGGAGTTGATGAGCGTACAAGAGAAATCTCTAACAGGGCAACGGGTAAACCGCCCTAGTGATGATCCTACTAGTGTCTATCGTCATATGTTGTTCTCAGCAGATTTGTCAAGTGTGCAAAGCTTGAAAAATACAACAGAATTTGCATCTCAAAGAGTATCTTTAGCAGATGACCAAATTGGTCAGATGCATGAGCGGATGTTAGAAGCACAAGATTTGGTAATGAAAATGTCCGGTAGTTCAGTTGGTGGACAGCCTCAGGTAATGAAGGCAGCCCAAGCAGAAGCGGTAGCTATCTACCAGGAGCTGATAACCAATGTAAATACAGAGTTGGATGAGGTGCCGATATTTGGCGGTGGTCGTACCAGGTCTCCATATCAAGAGGGTATTTTAGAAGCAACAGCAGTTCGGGTTCAGCCAAATGGTTCTGGCAGTCTCTCTATGGCAAACAGTGCCATTAAAGGTATCGTTGCTGAAGATAACACCCTGGAAGATGCCCCTTTAAGCATAAAAATTTCATATCTCTCTTCAGATAATGAATATGCGGTTGATATCAACGGTGTTTTACAAGAGCCAAATTTAAAAGCAGAAGGTGTGCCAGCAACCATTGATATGGGCAAAGGCTTAACCCTGGAAATGGGTGCAGATCCAACTGCTGGAGATGTCTACTATTTTGAAGTAGTTGCAGCCTATCAAGGTGGCGAACAAGACCGCCGGGTTCAGGTTTTAAATGGCAGAACACTGCCAGGTAATGTTACGGCAAAAGAGGTTTTAGAAGGTACAGGCAGTACTGGTCGCAATGTAAATGTACTTGGTGCAGTTGCAGCGTTGCGGGGGGCTTTGTTAAGGGCCGATCCCAAAGAGGTAGCAGTACAGTTAAGTAGAGTACAAGAGGGTAGGGCGCAGATTTCAGATTTACAGGCTATGTCTGGTATTCGTGTAACCCAAGTTGATGCAGTGAACAACACTTTATCACTTGATGAAGCAAAGATTCAAGAAATGCGGGCGACAAATGTTGAGGCTGACTTAGTTGAGGTTCTATCCGAATTAGAACAGACATCACAAGCTATGCAAGTTATGACAATTACAGAACGTCAAGTCTTAAATACATCATTAATCGATTTTATTCGTTAGTTTTTTTGAGAGTGGAGAATTGTGTTATGGAAATTCATGGAACCCGGTTTGGAGTCCTGGAATTTAACGAGGACGAGATCATTGTAGTAGAGGATGGATTGCTAGGCTTTCCATTAAGTAAAAACTTTCTCTTGTTTCCTTACGGTCAAGACTCCTCTTTCTTCTGGTTACAATCAGTAGATGAGGTTGAGATTGCTTTTATTGTTGTCAACCCATTTGATTTCTTTTCAGATCTTGAGTTTTCAATTGAAGACGCAGATGCCGAGATGCTGGCAATAGAGAAAGGTGAGGATGTTGAAATCTTCTCTCTTGTGACAATCCCAGAGGGTCGTCCTGAAGAGATGCGAACCAATTTGGCAGGGCCGGTAGTTGTTAATACGGTAAACCGCAAAGGTAAGCAGGTTTTACTCAAAGGCTACTCACCACGCCAACCACTTATTCCTGGTGACATGAAGGCAAAATATCTTCGTGAATCCATAAGTACAGTTGGTAAAAGAAAGTCCGCACGACGTGCCCGTCAGGATAAAAAGCGTCCAGCTCCATTAGCTGTCGCTAGTTAATATAAATAGAAGCACTACAGGAAATAATTGAGAGGACTGAGTTATGCCACTCTATATCAATACTAACGTTGCCTCATTAAACGCTCAGAGAAATCTGCTTAGTTCTTCTGGCGAGTTAAATAAGGTCTTTGCCCGCTTGTCTTCAGGATTACGGATTAATTCCGCAGGAGATGACGCAGCAGGTCTGGCAATTAGTAACCGTATGACCGCTCAGATCCGCGGTTTGACCCAGTCAGTACGGAATGCAAACGATGGTATATCAGTCGCTCAGGTTGCCGAAGGTGCTTTGGAAGAGACCACCAACATGCTGCAACGGATCAATGAGTTGTCCGTGCAAGCAGCTAACGGTACAAACAGTGATTCTGACCGGGCAAATTTACAACAAGAGATTGGTCAACTGCTGCAAGAAATTGAGCGTATCGCCCAGCAGACAGAATTTAATAACTGGCCTGTCTTAAACGGTGAAACCGATCCTTTGGTTTTCCAGGTTGGTGCCCAAGAGGGGCAGACCATTATTGTCCAGTTGGCTGATGCTCGTGCTAATACACTTTTAGCACCAAAACAGTTGGCAGATCCCAATAGTAGTGAGGGTATTTATAACCCCAAAATTGCTGGTATGCAGATGACTGCCCCAGATTCACTTCTGGCAGGTTCAAGACTGTTTAACTCCAAAGCATCACCATTAATCAATGTTCTTGCAAACTCAACAGAGTCTGACAGTGAGTTGGGAACATCAGTATCAGGGAATGTTGCAACAAATATGTTCACCATATTAGGTGGGGATATGACTGAAGAGTTGGTTGCTGCCTTAGAAGATGCTTTAGATGATCCATCACCTATGATGCAGACCTTGGTTGATCTTGAAGACAACCCGGTTGCTCCCACAGTTGACAATATAACCGAAGAGCTTATTGCTGAGGTTATGACCGGGTGGGATAGTAACGGTATTTCTGCTGCCAAAGAGGCTGTTAAAGCTATTGTAAATGCAGGTATCAATAATAATGACTCTGCAGCGACTATTGCTGACGCTATCAAGGCTGCGACTATTACCTATGATGATAGTTTCAGCACTACACATACAGATGAAGAGCTTGATGTAAGCGAAACTGAAGCCAGTATGATAGCTGCTGCTGCTTTGGGTATGCAGGGTGTAACTGCCGATGGTACCACAGGTATTTCTGGCGGTGGCTCTCTTCGTAACGCTATAAGTGCACTGGTTGGTGTTGAGACCATTATGGCTACTGATTCGAGCATTACCTCAGATCATGCCAGAATAATTGCTTCAGCAAGCTATACAGCAACAAAAAGTTATTCCACATCAGAGAATGTTCCCTCCGATTATAAAGAGTTGGCAGGTGATACTACCGGTGTGATTGTAAACTCAAGTTCTGTTGGTAGTGTAATAGATGATGCCATTCAAGGTGCTGTAATTGGTGGGGTTATTATACCACCACGGGTTGATGATGTACCTGTTGGCAACATTATGGATGTTATCGATGCTTTTGATGCCAAAATCAGTGAAAATAAAGAGATTGAAGAGATTGCTCAAGCAGCAGTTGACGCAGATCAAAGTGGTAGGTTGACCATGGCAGAGGCAAAAATAATTGCCGCAGCAGGTCTTGCAGCTTCCCTGCCTAGCGGTACTGTTGCCAAGGCAGCAACTGCAGCAAAAGAGATGTCACTGGTTATTAATTCCCGTGATGCAGCAGCAGCAGCAGCAGGAGCTCCAGCAAGTGGTGAGTTGATTACTGTTCCAGATTGGATGATTGATACAACAGGTTCTAACTCTTTTCCACCTGACCCATTGGTTGATGTCACAGGTGCAACAATCCCAAGTGATCCGACCCTGCCATTTGATCCGCCAATGACTGATAGCACCAACCCAGCTTTGAATGGTCAGGAAGCGGCATCACGGATGATCACCACTGTATTGGCAGCACTAGATGCTGTATCAAGCACTAGAGCTGAGATGGGTTCTGTGCAAAACCGTTTTGAAGCCAACATCAACAACCTGTCCAATGTGGTAGAGAATGTTTCTGCTGGACGCTCACGTATTCTAGATGCAGATATTGCTCTGGAGACGGCAAATTTGACCAGACTAGCTATTATGCAACAGGCTGGTACGGCAATTTTAGCCCAAGCCAACCAACAACCCCAGCTTGCCTTGCAACTCCTAGGTTAAGTCGGGTAGGTCGTCGGAATTCTGCCTTGAACACTCCCATCAAGGCGGGGTTCTGACGGATCTATAAGTTAAAAATTGCCGTATGTAGGCAGAAATTACCGTCAAACAGGGAGTAGAGTTAAGTAAATAAGCCGTAAATGATCGATATATCGGGAAAATTAGATTTTGGCACGTACAATGCATTATTGATTATCGAACATAGAGTTTTTAGCGATTAAATGTATTTGTTGTTTTATCTGATTCACAAGATGCAAAAATGTAGATGCAGTTAAGCTTTATTAAGATTGTTAGTTAGTAAGATAAGGTTTTAAAAAAGGGTATCTTCTGTTGTGAACGAAAATTTGTATAGCGTTCTGGGACACGGGATATAAAAAGAAACATATTGGTTTCTAATTCAGTAATGGAGAAATATGATGGAGGTTCAAGATACGCGGTTTGGCACTTTGCAGATTAATGAAGAGGAAATAATCCATCTAGATGGCGGATTAATGGGGTTTCCAATCAGTAACAGATTTATAATGTTTCCCTATGCTGATGAATCCTCTTTCTTTTGGTTGCAATCGATAGACGAGCCGGAAATCGCATTTATTGTTATCAACCCATTCGATTTCTTCAACGATTTGGTTTTCGAAGTTAGTGATGATGATGCAGCAAGTATTAGTTTGGAAAAAGGTGAAGATGTGGAAATCTTCACACTAGTTACCATCCCCGATGGCTCTCCAGAGGAGATGAGAACCAATTTGGCTGGTCCGGTTGTCGTTAATATAAATAATCGGCAAGGACGGCAGATTTTGGTTAAAGAGTTTTCGCCTCGGCAAGCTCTTATTCCAGATGATATGAAGAACAACATTTTTCGCAATCCAACAAGTGTGTCCTCTAAAAAACAGCAGCAGATCGCTGTATAAGTGATACCGATAAAAAGAGGGTGAAAGGGGAATTTTATGCCACTAAGAATTGAAAGAGAATATGTTGCAAGACCTAAACATCCAGCTCCTGTTTATATTGGAGGATTAGGTCGAATAGTATCTGGAATGAAGGTTAGAAATATAGAAGATGATTCAGTTGGGTTAAGTAGTTTTATGCGGGTTTTATCATCTCTATATAGTCAGGATCATGTAGAACAGTTTGGAGTCGAAAACTCCGTTCGTTAACTAAATTAGCCAGCAAACACCAATTAATTTTGGTAAGAGTTGGGTACCATAGCTCCCAAAGAAGGGGAATAAGCCATGCCTTTGTATATTAACACCAATGTTGCTTCTCTAAACGCTCAGCGTAATTTGATGAAGTCCTCCAATGAACTCAGCACGACATTTGCTAGGTTGTCTTCTGGCCTGCGTGTTAACTCCGCCAAGGATGATGCTGCTGGGTTATCCATCTCAACCAGGATGACTGCCCAAATCAAGGGATTGAATATGGCCATCCGTAACTCCAATGATGGTGTATCCATGGCCCAGGTTGCTGAGGGTGCATTGGCTGAGACTACAAATGCTCTACAGCGGATTCGTGAGCTGGCTGTGCAGTCTGCCAACGGAACTTTGGTAGATGATGACCGTAAGGATTTGGATCAAGAGGTGCAACAACTTCTCTCTGAAATTCAACGGATTGCCACCCAGACTGAGTTTAACACCAAGCCAATGTTGAATGGTGCCTTCACAGGAATGACGATGCAGGTTGGTGCGTTTTCTGGTCAGACCATTGCATTCTCTATTGATTCCATGAGTACCAACTCAAACGCTTTGAATGTTGCTACCCTAAACGTATCTACAGTAGCTCATGCAGCTTCAGCTATTGGTTCAATTGATAATGCTCTGGGTAGTGTTTCTGATCTACGTGCAACATTGGGTGCTGTGCAAAACCGCTTTGAAGCTGTTATTGCCAACCTCTCCAACGTTGTTGAGAACATGTCTGCCGCCCGCTCTAGAATTATGGACGCTGATATTGCTCAAGAGACAGCAAACTTGACACGAAGTGCTATCTTGCAACAGGCAGGAACCGCTGTTTTGGCTCAAGCTAATCAACAGCCACAGTTGGCCTTACAGTTGCTTGGTTAATTTTAAGTCTGTTTAGAATTTTACTAGGATTAGGTTTAAGTTTCTTTTGAAAGGATTTGTTATCTTTAGTTTCTAATCTCGATTTATGGAATGTTCGGGTTTGAAATGGTGTATTATGGATAACATTAACCATTATGGAGGTTACCATGACTGCCACTGCTACGGGGGCACATTTTGTAGGAAAGGATTCTGGGCAAGATTATGGTGAATCGGATTTGCTGGAAAACTTGATAGATGAAGTCAATAGTACTTTAGCCAGATTGGCTGAAATTGATTTGAGAGTGAACCAAGACAGTGGAATAGATGCAGAAGCAGCAGATAGTTCCCATGGTGGAACGGTACTGCAATTTCTGCCGAGATCAGAAATGGAAGATCTTGCCAAGCGTGTTCGAGCCATTGAGGGATTACTCTCTTAAGTTTGGCTGGTAACGAGGTATAGGAGCAGGAAAATGGGTAGTCAATTTGCGGTAGGAGGATTAGCGAGTGGTTTGCCGTCTGATATAGTCGAGCAGTTAATGCAGACTAAGCAGAATCGGCTAAAAGCCTACGAAAGAGATGTAAACTTTTACTCCACTCAAAAAAGTGCTTTTGCTGAGTTGGAGACCAAATTGTTGTCTCTCTCTAGTATTTCAGAGACCCTACAGGATAGCTCAGAGTGGGCTCCGCACACTGCGACCAGTTCCGATACTGATATTATTACCGCTGCTGCCGATAGTAATGCTATTGCTGGTACTCATCAGGTTACAGTTTCTCAGTTGGCTAGTAGTAGTACCGTTATGTCTGGTGGTGGGGTTATCACTTCCGGTGATACTCTGGCTGCTTTAACTACATTCTCATTTGATTATAATGGGATAAATTACTCTAACACCACAGATGGAACCAACACTCCTGGCAGCGGTTTTGGTATTGCTGCTGGAGATACTTTATCAGATATTGCAGAGAAAATTACATCATACGATTACGAAGACACTGACGGTACTGATGAGGCGGGGGTTAGTGCCAGTATACTTTATGATGGTACCAACTATCGTTTGGTTTTAGCTGCAAAGGATCAAGGGGCTTACGTTCGCGACACTGATGGATCAACCTCCACCAGCCGTCTGGAGAATGTTACTGTGGATCTCTCTTGGACAACTGCTGGTAATACATGGGATACCAGTAAGGCGACGGACTCTTCGAGTATATCCTTAACAGGATCGACCTCAGCAACAGATGCTATCACATCAATTGCAGCAGGAGTATTTGAATTTACCTATGGTGGTGTTACTTATGATCTAGCTGGAGATGGTACCAACACCCAGATAAAAGATTCAACCGGAGCAGCGATGGTTGCAGGTACGTCGACACTGGCAAACTTGGCTGATGCTATTACAAACACCGTAACTGGTATGACATCCAGTGTTATTAACAATGGCACAACCAACTTTCTGATTCTGGATGGCTCAACCGCGGCCCAAGCTATATCGGGTGTTACAACAGCTATGACTGTTGGTACAACTGCCATAAACACTTACTCTTCCTCTTTTTTCGAGAGTGATGAGGGGCAAGATGCCAAGCTGACAGTTGATGGTTTGTCAAATATCTATAGCTCAAGCAACATTGTTGACGAGGTTCTACCTGGTGTAGCCATGACTGTAGCATCGGTCACTACATCTGCTATCTCTGTCACTGTTGCTGATGATACAGATACATTAAAGGAGACTTTGACCTCCTTCACAACAGCGTATAATGATGTAATCAGCTACATCAATTCGCAAAAAGAGGGTGCTTTTGCTGGTTCCACACTGGCTAGAAGTGTTATCTCCCTGATGCGGTCGGTGATAAACACCTCGACCCACAAGGATGATGGCACTGGAGATATTATTACTCCCTATTCAATTTTGGCGGAGATGGGACTTAGAACTAATCAGCAATCTGGTCAAATAAGCTTTGATTCTACTCAGTTGGATGATGCTTTAACTAACAGCTTTACAGTAATGACCAAAATATTCACCAATACCCAGAATGATGTAGGATCGGGAAATAATGCTGGTGTTGCCTACCGCTTTGAAGATCTGATAGATGAATTGACCGATAGTGTTAATGGCTCTATTACAGGTAGAGATGATGGCCTGCAAGCCCGTATTGATAGCTTGGAAACCAGTATTGAGAGAGAAAACCGCCGCCTGGATATTGTTAGGGAGAGGTTGACTAAACAATTCTCCAATCTAGAGCAGTTGGTAAACAGCATGAATGCATCTGGAAGTGCGTTAACAAATGCCTTATCAGGTTTAAATTAACGTTTAATTTAATTGTTTTATAAAGTTGCTTAACTAGTCTATTATTATTGGTATGTATGGACAGCAGACAAAAGGTAAAAAAAAATGAATGTACAAACGTCTGATTCACCAAATACTGAGCGAGTTCCCACTGGTTTGGAAGTTTTGATCCAGCTCTATGAGGGGTGTATCAAATTTCTAGATGAGGCGGCAGTAGCTTGCGATGAAGGTCGCGTTGAAGATTTTAACGATCGTCTTTTACGTGGTCGGCGAATTATTGAACATTTTCAAAACACCCTGAATTTTGAAGAGGGTGGCCCGGTGCCTAATCAGTTGAACGATCTCTATACATTCATGTTGGATGCATTGACCCAAGCTGATTTAACACATGAGACTAAATATATTCAGCAGGTAACCTCCCAGTTGTCCACGTTACTGGAAGGTTGGAGTGGTGCAAGACCTGCTGTGTTACTTGACTCTTAATCGACTATTAAAGAGAAGCTATGTCTTACGGTCTGCGTAAATATAGAACATCCCAAGCGAATACTGCTTCACGAGAAGATCTGCTGATCTTACTCTACGAGGGAGCTATCCGTTTTTTGGAACGAGCCATCGTTGAGATGGAGGCGAAAAACTTAAGCGAGCACAAAATGTACTTGCGAAGGGGGTTGGCCATCGTAGCTGAGTTGCAGTCCACCTTGGATTTTGACAAAGGTGGTGATCTTTCAATGCAGTTGTTTGATCTATATGGCTTTATGATGGAGAGATTAAGTCAGGCCAACATGAAGCAAGATATGAGCATGATTAGAACTGTCATTAATAACTTGGAGACGCTTTTAGATGGCTGGAGAGATGCGGTCCGACAGGTTAAAGAGAGCCAAGGATTACAAGGTGTAGCTCCCACACCGCGACCAACAGGTAGACGGTTGGCTGGTGGGGCATATTAAAATAAAATAGTAAAATGATTGTCCATATTATTTGTGAAAAACCCGAAAAGAGGAGGAGGAGGTAGCCATGGAACATATTCTGACAGAATTAGAAAACATTCTTGAGGCTCTATCTCGTCCTGCTGGGCTAGAGGGGGATGAGCTTTCTAGCCTGAATAATAAATGGGTTCGTACCATCACCAGGCTAAAAGAGATTTTAGCCAAAAAGCAGCAGACACCTCAAAAGGATGTCTCTAGTATTCGCCAGCGATTAGAGAAAATTTTAGCCAGAATGCCGGAAATTCAGTCTTTATTGAACAAACATAAATCTGAAATTGCCGAACAGCTATTTATGGAAAACCGCCGGGTACAGGCTGTTCGTCAAGGTGCCTACGGTTCCCCAAGAAAACGCCATCAGTTACTACGCCAACGCGCTTGATTTCCTGATTTTTTGTTATGTTTGGCACCCAAAGTCGGTGCCGTTCCCCCACATATACTTTTTGCTAATGCTAGCAGAATTTGCTAGCATTTCAGTGTGAACAACAAACAGCGCAAAGTACTCGAAATAATTTTTGCCACTCCTGTCTCTAAATCTTTAAACATAGATTCGGCAGTTGGCGGTGCATGCATGGCGTAATATGTTGGTTTGTCTGGTGTATCAGGGTAAATCGCGGTCACGAATATAGTGATGAAGATGCCTGTTTTATTGGACGTGTTGCTGGCATCAAGCCGATTATAACTTTCCATGGTGACTCTGTGCATGATATACGTCAGGCATTTCAAGAGGCTGTTGACTTTTATATTGAGACTTGTTCTGCTAAGGGTGATAAACCTGAGAAACCTTTTTCAGGTAAGATCATGGCTCGTGTACCTCCAGAGTTACATGCCCGTGCCAAGTCAATGGCAGAAGCTACGGGGAAAAGTCTTAATCAATTCGTAGAAGATACCATCAGGCATGCTGTACAGTAGAGTGGGCCTAGGTTATTAACTTTTCCAAAATTGTATCGCAAAGCAGCACCCCTTTGTTTGTTAGGGCTATCTTTTCTTGTGTCACTGTTAGCAGGTCGGCACTTTGTAGTTCTTTTACTATTTCCGGCTGTTGGGTTAGCAGATCTGCTCCACTCAAATTTTTATAGGTTTTGCGACTCATACCCTCACGAGTACGTAGCCCCATCATCAAGCAATCGTTGCCAGACTCTGTTGTTGAGCAGATTGTCTTCTCTTGGAGCCAAGATCCATCTTTGTAGCCTATGGTTTTGTTTATAATTCTCTCTACTGTGATGATATTATTTTCTATCTTGGTTAAACGACCATGGGCCGATGGCCCCACACCGATATAATCTCCAGATCGCCAATAGTTTAAATTATGCTGACACTCTTGGCCCGGTTGGGCAAAGTTGCTTATTTCATAGCCTTGCCAACCAGCAGACTCAAGAGTCTGCCTGGTGGTGGTAAAAAAAGCTATCTCGTCTTCTTCGCTTAAATTCAGCAATTTACCCTGCATCTGGAGTTTGGCAAATGGTGTGTTTTTTTCAATGGTTAAGCTGTAACAGGAGAGATGTTGGGGCTGCCAGCTCATGGCCTCGGCTAACTCTTCTTGCCACTCTTTTATTGATTGTGAAGGTGTGGCAAACATCAGGTCCAGGTTGATGTTGCTAAAACCACCTTGACGACTATATTTTATGGCTTGTTGAGCTTCAGCTAAACTATGGGGTCGCCCAAGGCTGTCAATGCGTTTTTGGCTGAAGGCTTGAATACCAATACTTAGACGGTTTACCCCACTATGTAACCACTGCTCGATTTTTTGCGGATTACACGACTCTGGGTTGGACTCCAGGGTTATTTCACCTTTGGGACTTAACTGCCAGAGCTGTTTAATCTCAAATAAAATTTGCCCAATAGTTTCCCCATCTAATATTGAAGGTGTACCACCACCAAAAAATATTGAGTGCAAAGGGCGGTTATCGTCACAAAGATTTTGTCGCCAAAAAGCCAGTTCACTTTTAACGGCTGCAAGATAGCTATCTAGGGGAATATTTTTTTCTACTGTAGAGTGAAAATCACAATATGGACATTTATGTACGCAAAAAGGTACATGAATATAAAGTGATAGTGGGGGGAGTGTTGGTGATGTGCTCATAGAAATTATGCTAAATTCTACAGTTGGCTGTGGTTATACCAACTGTAGAACCCACTGTTACTCTTCTGACAACACTTTGCGTTGTAGGGTGATTAACTCTCCAATACCCTTTTCGGCTAGCATTGCCATAGAATTAAACTCCTCCCGGCTAAAAGGGTGGCCTTCTGCTGTACCTTGAATTTCAATAAATTTTTGACCTGATGTCATAACAAAGTTCATGTCAGTCTCACATCCAGAATCTTCATCATAGTCCAAATCGAGCATAGGTTGTCCATTCACAATACCGCAACTAATGGCTGCCACATAATCGGTTATGGGCAGCTCGCGGATTTCTCCAGCATCGTGAAGACGTTGACAGGCATCCATCAAAGCGATAAAGGCTCCGGTTATAGAGGTGGTTCTAGTACCACCATCTGCTTGTATTACATCACAATCAATCCAGATAGTCCGTTTGCCTAATTTTTTTAAATCGATAATCGAGCGTAGGGAGCGACCAATAAGCCTTTGAATTTCCAAGGTTCGTCCCCCCTGCTTGCCACGACTGGCCTCTCGTCCCATACGGCTGTTGGTAGAGCGAGGTAACATGCCATATTCCGCTGTAACCCACCCTTGGTTTTTACCCCGTAAAAATTGGGGCTGTCTCTCTTCTATGGTAGCGGTACATATAACCTTGGTGCCACCAAAAGTGATAAGGCAGGAGCCTTCAGCATGGTGAATATATGAACGCTCAATGGTAACTTCACGCATTTCATCCAAAGCACGGTTATTGGAGCGGATTTTCCTTTTTGCATTAGACATTAAATAACCTGTAATCTTTAAAGGTTGAAATGAATATTTCTTTGATATTAGCTTATAAATTAAAACGTTTCTCAAAAATATTCTGTAAGCTAGGTAGGGACTCACGAGCTTTAGGGCCAATTAGCACTGCTACCATATTTTTGGGTTGCATCAACTCTTTTACTATTGCTGGTAGATGTTTTGGGTTTAGATTTTTGGCCTTTTCCCACGCCTCCGATAGAGGCTCTTGATGGTCAAAAAGTTTATCACCTATATAACGGTCGATGAGGAGGCTTGGGCGGTCTAATTGGGTAATTAAACTGGCTTTCCAACGGATTTGTAATCTTTGCCACTCCTCATCACTTATGGGTGTGTTAACTATTGCAAAAAGCTCATCTAGAAGGGCGACAAATACTGCCCCCAGATTATCTGGAGATACTGAGGCTCCTAATTCAAGGGTTCCACACTCAAAAAAGGCAGGATAAGCTGCCCAGACATCGTAGACCAAACCTTGTTTTTCCCTAATATTTGCTTGCAAACGTGAGGAAAAACCATCATCCAGAAGTCGGCGTAGGGCGACTATTTTATAATATTCATCAGTGTTATAGCCAAATGTTCTAAAGCCAAGGGTGAGACAAAATTGTGCGTCTTGATCGTTGACCCCTATCCAATGGGGACCAGAGTCCATGGGGGGTGGGGGCAGGGGAGTAAGGGTGCGTCCTTTGGGTAGTTGGCCCAGATTTTGTGCAGCAAGTTTTTCACAAGCTTCGTGTTGTACCGGACCGCAAAAAGCTATTGCTATATTACCACCGCAATAGTGGCGTTTCATATAGTCGTAAAGATTCTCTTTTGTTAAATTTTGAATAATATGTGGCAGACCGAGAATCGAGCGCGATAGAGGGTGGTTTGGCCAAAATTTAGATCCACTCAATACAGATGAATTGGTGCTCTCCCCCTGTTCATTCTCTTCATCGCGCATTTCAGCTAGAATCACCTTGCGCTCGGTCTCCATATCGGAAAAAACCGGGTTGGTGAACATTTCGCAAAAGGCTGCAAGGCCAGCTTTTAGCTGCTCTTGTGGTAGGGAGATCCAAAAAGTGTTGCTCTCATGGCCAGTGGCAGCGTTCATGTCTGCAGCCATAGATTCAATCAAAGCATGAAATTGGGTGGGGTTTGGAGTTTTTTTGGTTCCTTTGAAGAGCATATGTTCCAAAAAATGGGCAATACCGCACTCCTCTTCAGACTCAAAACGGCTACCGGAACGCACTAAAACCGTAACATTTACCTCATGGAGCCAGGGCATGGGTAGGGTTGCGACAATTAATCCATTTTCTAGTCGAGATAATTGATAATCCGGATCGGGGATTTCTGTATTAATGGAAGAGGGGTTAGCTTGGGACATATGATCGCTTAATGGATTTTCGCTACTAGTAATTATTCAGAACCCTTGAGGCATAGCCCAAAGTTATCTACCGCGCCGGGGTCGGTCTTTACGTCCACCACGTCCATGCTGACCGCCCTTTTGATCTTTTTTTGGAGGAGAGTATGGCGGTTTTTTTAATTTGACGTATAAATCATCTTCAGCCCACTCAACATCAATTTTTTCACCAACATATTTTTCTATGGCTTCCAGGTTGTAAGCTCCGCTTTCGTCAACCAAGGTTACGGCATCACCCTTGGCACCCGCTCTTGCGGTACGACCAATACGGTGGACGTAATCTTCGGCATTTTCTGGTAGATCATAGTTATAAACGTGGGTAACGCCATCAATATGCAAGCCGCGTCCAGCAACATCTGTGGCGATTAAAGCTGGCATTTCGCCATTTTGAAAACGTTGTAAAACTTTCATCCGCTTGGCTTGGGGTACATCTCCCGATAGATACCCGGAAGGAATATTGTTTATTGCAAGCCAACTTTTGAGCTTTTCACCCATGCGTTTGGTATTTACAAAAATCATGGCCCGCCCCAAAATCTTTAGGGGTTCGATTGTGGCATCTTCTCCATGATCGATTGTAATTCCTAATTGTTTACGCATTAAACCCACCAAAAGGCTTATTTTTTGGTTGCCTTCAACATGGTAGAGAACCTGAGTTATCTGAGTAACGGTTTTTAACTCTGTTTTGGTTGAAAGAACCTCCGGGGCATTCATATATTCGTAGGAGAGTTCTTGGGCGCGGTGGGACATTGTTGCTGAAAATAGCATTGAGAGCCGCTGTTCATAATGGGGCAGACGGCGCATAAGATAGCGCAGGTCAGCGATAAAACCCATGTCAAACATACGGTCTGCTTCGTCTATAACAAACACTTCAACTTTGGATACTAGATAGTTTTTCTGCTTGAAATAGTCTATTAAACGTCCTGGAGTGCCTATGAGAATATCAACATCTCCACTGACTAGCTTTTCCTGCTGTTTTTCATAGTCAACGCCACCATAAACAGCATGGATGGTAAGTCCGGTATGAGCACCCAAGGAGTGGGCATCTTGCTCAATTTGGATTGCCAACTCACGGGTAGGAGCAATAAGCAGAGCGCGAGGTTTACTAACCCCACGATTTTTCTGTTTTGCGCCCTCTTTTTTGGCTTTATTTTGTTTAATCAGGTCTTCAAGGGTGGCTTTACCATTAAGCCGGGAGAGGGTTGCTACCATAAAAGCAGCAGTTTTTCCGGTACCAGTTTGTGCTTGTCCAGCTACATCTTGACCGGACAGAGTCAGGGGCAAGGTCAGTTCTTGTATTGAGGTGCAAGTACTGAATCCGCAATCTCGAATACCAGCCTGAACCGGCTCTGGGATGGGAAGTTCAGAAAATTCCATATTAATCCTTGGAGCCTGTTATAAAAACAAGCTCTTAGACCTACGGTTGCTATGCACGCCATAGCTCGACAGGTGTCAGCATACCACAAACTTCGGATCTGTTCTAAACAGTCCCAAAAAAAGTTTGAATGGTTGGAAATTTTAGGAGGCAGTTGCCAACTGTTTTACTTTAGCGTTCAATCTTTGTGAACGACGGGCAGCTTGATTTTTGTGGATAATACCTTTGCGAGCCGAAATTGCCAATTCGGATATGGCCTCTTTTAGAGCAGTTTGTGCTGCTGCTACATCACCGGCCTCGACGGTAGTAAGAACTCGCTTGCAGAAAGTGCGCAGACGTGACTTAATCTTGCTGTTGCGAAGGGTCTGCTTTTCGGTTTGCCGAATGCGCTTTATTGCAGATTTAATATTGGCCACTGAACAAAAACTCCTATTCCTATACTTTGTCGTGCTATGACCACTACACTAGGGGCCATAGGTTAATTAAACTATTTATGATAAACATTGATGCTGCTATGCAAAGAACGTCACAGTATGCCTATTGCATAACCGTTCGTCAAAGGATTTTTACACATTGAGTACCAAACCTGTAAATAGTTCACCTGTTTCCCAACCCAGTCCCAAAAACAGGCTGGCTCGTGCTGTCGGTACAATCAGCTTTTTTACCCTGCTTTCCCGCATTCTTGGTTTTGTGCGTGATGTTGTTATTGCACGTATATTTGGGGCAGGTATGGGTGCTGATGCCTTTTTTGTAGCATTAAAACTGCCCAATTTTTTACGACGACTGTTTGCCGAAGGTGCTTTTAGTACCGCCTTTGTTCCTGTGTTTAGCGATTATCTCAAAGATGGTGATGATAAAGCAACCAAAGAGGCGGTAAAGGCTGTTTTTACCTCTTTGACCATGGTTTTAGTGGTTGTTGTCGCGGTTGGTCAGATAGCCATGCCTCTGATTATCTGGATTATCGCCCCTGGTTTTGCTGATGATCCCGTAAAATATCAACTTACTGTTGATATGACCAGAATTACCTTTCCCTACATTTTTTTCATATCTCTTGTGGCTTTGGCAGGGGGCATTCTAAATAGTTTTCACCGTTTTGCTCTGCCAGCAGTAACCCCACTACTACTTAATATAGCAATGATTGTCGGAGCTTTATATATAGCCCCAAAAATGGATCGTCCGATTATTGGTTTGGCAATTGGAGTTTTACTAGGTGGTGTTGCCCAGCTTGCTATTCAGATACCGGCATTAAAAAGCATCGGTATGCCGTTCTCTTTTCGTTGGAATTGGCAACACCCGGCCATCAAGCGTATTCGTAGAGTTTGGCTGGAACCTGGTGGTTGTAGTTTTTGCCTTGTAGCAGTAGCAGACCGTCTACTTGGAGAA